>CAKTFL010000351.1 GCA_934555855.1 uncultured Sphingomonas sp.
CGCTGGGAACGTCACCTGGTCGGCAGGGTGCCGATGACGCCGGGCGTATCCATCGTCACGCTTGCGGTACCAGCCTGATCGACGGCCGGTTGCGGCCGGCGCGGTTCGGCGCGGAAGCCCAGTGTCGCGCGGCCCTGCACCGGCCCTACCACATCCGCGACGAGGTACAGCGGCCGCCGCTTCACCTCGACATACATGCGGCCCAGATACTCGCCGATCATCCCGAGCACGAACATCTGCACCGCGCCCAGGAAGACGTTCACCAGCATGGTCGACGTCCAGCCTTGCACCGCGCTGCCAGACAGCCAGCCGATCAGGATATAGACGAACAGCAGCATCGACACGCCGGTCAGGATCAGCCCGGCATGGCTGGCAAAACGGAGCGGGGCGGTGGAGAAGCCCGTCACCGCGTCGAAGGCGAGGCGGATCATCTTGCTGAGTGGATAGTTCGTCTCGCCCGCATGGCGCTCTGCCCGGTCATAGGGAAAGGGAACTTGGCGAAAGCCGACCCAGGCGACCATGCCGCGAATGAAGCGCGCCTGTTCGGGCAGCGACAGCAGCGCGTCAAGCGCCCGCCGGCTCATCAGGCGGAAATCGCCGGTGTCGAGAGGGATCTCGGTATCGGTCAGCCGGTCGAGCATTCGATAGAAAACGGCGGCCGTTGCCTTCTTGAACAGCGTCTCGCCCGCGCGCTTGCGGCGCACGGCGTAGATCACGTCGGCATCCTGCTCCACCATCGCGCGGCGCATGTCGGCGAGCAGCTCGGGCGGATCCTGAAGGTCGGCGTCGATGATCAGGATCTGCTCGCCCGCCGACAGGTCGAGGCCCGCGGTGAGCGCCAGCTGGTGGCCGTGGTTGCGCGACAGGTTGATCGCGACGAGCCGCGGGTCCGCCTGCGCCAGCCGTTGCATCACCGCCCAGCTGTCGTCGCGCGAGCCGTCGTTGATGAGAATGATCTCGTGATCGTCGCCGACCGCCGCCCGTGCCGCGGCCGACACGCGGGCGTGAAGCATGTCGAGGCAGCGCGCCTCGTTGAAGCAGGGTATGACGACGGACAGCTGCGGACGATGCATAAGCGCGCGCTTGTAGCGCCGGCGGGAGCGGGCGTCACGTTCGGGTTGACATGTGAACCGTAAGGCAGACCGGCGACACGCTCGTCGCCCGTCCGTCGCGTGCCGGCTTACCGGGCGAGCCGAAGCGCATAGGGGGCGCGGGCAGAAAGGAACCCGTCATGTTTCGCCGCCTGAGCCGCCCCGTCCTGTCCCTCGCTGTACCGCTCGCGGCGCTTTACGGGATCGAGCCCGCGATGGCCGAGCATATGATCGAGGTCCTGGTCGCCCCGTTCCGCAGCGCGCTGGACCTGGCGACCCGCGCGCATTGAACGATGTCGCGTCCACGCAAGTGGATCAGACCCTTACCCCGATCTGGAGCCCGTCGATCACGAACTGAACCGCCAGCGCCGCGAGCAGCACGCCGAGCAGCCGCGTGATCACCGCCTCGATGCGCGCGCCGAGCATCCGCATGATCGGCCCGGCCGCGATCAGCGCCACCAGCGTCGCCAGCAGGATCGTGCCCATCGCGGCGAGGACGACGGCGCTGCGTTCCAGCCCGTCGCTCCGGCCCATCAGCAGCATCACCGTGGCGATCGAGCCGGGGCCGGCGATCATCGGCATCGCCATCGGAAAGATCGAGACGTCCTCGACCTCCGGGCTTTCCGCGACCTTCGCCGCCCGGTCCTCGCGTCGCTGGGTGCGCCTTTCGAACACCATCTCCAGCGCGATCAGGAACAGCATGATGCCGCCCGCGATGCGAAAGCTCGACAGCTGGATGCCCAGGCCCCGCAGCAGCCCTTCGCCGAACAACGCGAAGACGAGCAGGATGCCCGCCGATACCCCCACCGCCCTGACCGCCATGGCGCGGCGATGGGCCGCGCTCGCCCCGGCGGTCAGTCCCGCGAAGATCGGCGCGCAGCCGAGCGGATCGATCACCACGAAGAAGGTTATCAGCGTGGAGACATACAGCTCGATCATCGTGCGGCAGTGCCCGGACGGCTCACAGCGCGGACGGGTCGAACGCAACCCCTTCGCGCCGGCACGCCGCGACGAAGGTGTTGCGGATCAGGCAGGCGATGGTCATCGGCCCGACCCCGCCCGGCACCGGCGTGATCGCCCCCGCCACCTCGCGCGCCTCGGCGAAGTTCACGTCGCCGGCCAGCCCCTGGTCGGTGCGATTGATGCCGACATCGATCACCGTTGCCCCCGGCTTGATCATCGCGCCGGGGATGAAGCCGGGGATGCCGACCGCCGCCACCACGATATCCGCCTGCCGGACATGGGCGAAGGCATCGCGGCTGCGGCTGTGGACCACCGTGACGGTGCAGCTTTCGCGCAGCAACAGCTGGGCCATGGGCTTGCCGACGATGTTCGACCGGCCGACCACCACCGCGTCCAGCCCGGCCAGATGCGGGTGCACCGACTTCAGCAGCATGATGCAGCCGAGCGGCGTGCAGGGCACCAGTCCGTCGAGTCCCGTCGCCAGCCGTCCGGCATTGACCGGGTGAAAGCCGTCCACGTCCTTGTCGGGGTCGATCGCTTCCAGGATCGCCTGGGCATGGACATGTGCGGGCAGGGGCAGCTGGACCAGGATGCCGTCCACCGCCGGGTCGGCGTTCAGCCGGGCGACCAGCGCCAGCAGCTCTTCCGTGGTCGTGGTGTCGGACAGGCGGTGCTCGAAGCTTTCCATGCCGGCCTCGCGAGTCGCGCGGCCCTTGTTGCGGACATAGACGGTGGAGGCGGGGTCCTCGCCCACCAGCACCACCGCCAGTCCCGGCGCCCGTTCAGCCGCCGCGTGAAAGCCCTTCACCGCTTCTGCCACCCGCCCGCGCAGGTCGGCCGCGATCGCCTTGCCGTCGATAATCGTCGCGCTCATGGCGCATCCGCATAGAGACTGGCGGCGATTTCCGCCAGCGCCTGCGGATCGCCGGCGATGCGGAGCCGCTTCAGCCGCGCGGTCGCGCCGCCCTCGATCGTCACGTCGCGCCGGGGCACCGCGAACGCCCGGGCGATCTGCGCGGCCTCGAAACCCAGCAGACCGTCGGCGGCAACGTCTACGGCGTGAGTTTGCTCGCTCAGCCCTTTTTGCAGAAAGGAGGCCA
>CAKTFL010000352.1 GCA_934555855.1 uncultured Sphingomonas sp.
GGAGAGCACGCCGTGCTCGCTGCCGTCCTTCTTGCTCATGCGCGGAAAGCGGCGCTTGTCCAGCTTCACCCAGTCGGGCGTATAGGCATAGCCGGTGTTCTTCCAGGTGCCGAACCAGAGCAGCACCACCCGCTTGTCATGCGCGCGCGCCTGATCGAGCAGGGTCTGGAGGAAGGAGAAGTCGAACCGGCCCTCCTGCGGCTCCACCTGTTGCCAGGCGATGGGAACCTCCACCGCATTGGCATGGACGCGGTCGAGCACCGGCCAGGCGGTCTGGAGCGCGTCGGGATAATTGCTCGAATTGTTCACCTGACCAGCCAGGATCGTGAACGGCGCCCCGTCCACGATCAGTGCGTGACGGCCGTTGCGCGTCTCCAGCCGGGGGACGGGCGTCGGCGACTGCGCGGTGGCGGCGCCGGACGCGGCGAGCGCCGCGAGAAGGACAAGCGAACGGATCATCTGTTTTCCTTTGGATCGCCATAGAAAAGACCGCGGCCATCGGTGCCGACATAGACCCGGCCGGCGCGGCGCGGGTCGCCCGAAACGACGCGATAGCGACCGCCCCAGCGATGGGCGTCATCGTCGATACGCGCCCAGTTCCGCCCGAAGTCGGACGAGCGCCAGATGCCGCGCACGCCGCCAAGAGAGCCGATCGCGAACACCGCGCCCTTGCCGATGCCGAACAACTCCACCGTCAGCGCGCCGCTGGCGGGCAGAAAGCTGCGGCCACCATCAATGCTGTGGAACAGCCGTTCGCCCGCCTGGAGCCATAGCTCGCCGGTGCGGGTCGGCTCGGTCAGCAGTGCGCTTTGTGCCTCGCGGCCCTGCCTGCCCGCCGGTTTCAGGTCCTCCGGCAAGCCCCGGCCCTCAACGGGGGCGAAGCTAGCCGCGCCGTCGTGCGAGGCGAGAAGGCGCCCGTTCGCGACGTCGACGGCGTAGAAGGTGCGCGGATCGACCTTGTCGGCGACGGCACGCGTCCGGCCCGGCAGGCCGCGTACCGGCTGCCAGGTCAGGCCGCGATTGCGGCTGACCTGCGGGACGACCGTCGCCACCACCATGGCCGCGCCGTCGGCGGATACCGTGATCGCAGCCTCGCCGACCAGATCGTCGCGACTGGGCGGGTTGCCCACGGCCGGCACGATCACGGGCGTCCAGGTCCTGCCGCCATCCTCCGACCGCGCCAGTGACGCGTCGCGTGGCCGATCGGCATACAGGCTGCCGCTGCGAACGATGACGTTCGGCGCGCGGCCGGCCCAGTCGAGCGTGTTCGTGTTCGACAGATAGGGATTGATGAAGCTCGGCTGCGGCGAGCGCGCCAGATCGTCGTGCACGAAGCCGGCCAGGTCGCCGAAGCCCGAAACCAGCGGCGCGCCGGCCGCGGGCGAGATCAGCGTGATGATCGCGGTCTGCTCGATGCCGTCCGTCCACGGCTTCCAATCCACCGTCCCGGCCGCGCGGAGGCCCTCGGTCGCGTATACCGTCGCGCCGGTCGTGTAGGCGAGGTGCGCGGCGTCGAACGGATCGATCGCCAAGCCGGAAATCCAGTGGCCGAAATCGGCGCCCTTGCCCTCGTGCAGCAAAAACGGTGTCGTGGACACATCGCGGCGGCTGCGCGGGCCGACATCCTGCCAGCTCGCGCCGTCATCGCGGGTGATCCACAGGGAGTCTCCGGCGCGATAGCGGTCGATGGTCGTCACCGCCACGGTGCCGGGCGCCGAGCGCGCCGCCGCCACGCCCAGAAAGCCGCCCTCCGCGCCCGCCGCGCGCCACGACGGTGGCGTCACGTCGCGGCCCAGGCCATTCGGGGAATAGCGCCAGACCGCGCCCGTCTTCGCATCGCTGGGGCCGATGCCGCTGGCATAGCCGACCCACAGCATGCCGCGTGTGTCCACGACACCCTTGGCGGCGAAGAGCTTCGGCGCCGCCACGGGAACCCAGCTCGCTCCACCATCGTCGGATCGGTAGAGCGGGGAGGTGCCCGGATCGGCCACGCCTGCCCAGATGCGCCGGGAAGCGGCGCCAGTCCGGCCGCTTGTCGGGTCGATCGCGACGAAGGCGACCCCGCCATGGCTCGTCCGGCCGACTGGCCGACCCAGTCCCCGCCACGGAAAGCTGGTGACCTTCGCCCAGGTCGCGCCGGCATCGTCGCTGCGCCACAGCCCGTCATGGCGGGAGCCGAAGAACAGGCGGCGGGTGTCGTTCGGATCGACCGCCAGCCGCTCGCCCAGCCCGCGCCCCGCCTCGTTGCCGCCCATCGCGAACGGCACCGGGACGGTAGCCCACGTCCTGCCCCGGTCGGCCGAGCGCATGATCGCCGCCGGCTGTCCCGCGTTCATGCCCGCCGCCATGTACACCACGTTCGGGTTCACGGGATCGGGAGCGATGCTCTCGATGCCCATGTAGCTGGGCACGGCATTGTCGTCCTGAAGTGGCACCCAGCGCCGCGCCCGAGCATCCCAGCGATAGGCGCCGCCCATGTCGGTCCTGAGATAGGCAAGCCCGCGCTCGACCGGGCTGAACACGACGTCTGGCGCGTAGCCGCCGGCCCCGACCCTCACGTTGTTCCACTGGTACGGCACGGCGGCGGGTTGGCCGATCGCGACCGCAGCCGTGAAAAACCCGAGGCTCGCCAGGATCGTGGCGGCGCGCCGAGCAGACCGATCAGTCATGGGCGCGATAGCTCAGGTTGCGGAACCGCGCCTTGCCGGTCCCGGTCGCGTAGAGCCCGGGCCTGAGGCTGAGGAAGCCGTCCGCGACATTGTGGTTGTAGCCGGCGACCTCGAACGAGCGTTCCTTGGTCCAGCTCCGCCCGTCTCGGCTGTGGTAGAAAGTCACCACATCCTCGTCGTTCACCGCCTTCAGGAACAGGCGGCGGGCGTCGGTCTTCGCGCCTGGCGGCCAGCGCTCCTCCTGGCCGATGCGATAGGCGTGGAGCTGGCCGGGACCGACGCCCAGGCCGCAGAACAGCTTGTCATTGTAGAACAGCGTCAGCCCGGCCGTGCTGTCGCCCTCGATCTCCACCTCCACGGACACCTCATAGGAGCGGTCGCCCGCCACGAACAGCAGCGGCGACGCGTCGGCGGGGCCGGTGCCCTGTCCCGCCAGGGTCAGGGTTCCCGACCGCACCTCTGCCCGGCGAAGATAGTCGCCT
>CAKTFL010000353.1 GCA_934555855.1 uncultured Sphingomonas sp.
GGTCAGTCACGATCATGTCGACGACATTCCTGCCCGTCAGCGGCAGGGTGCAAGCCGGGATGAACTTGGGGCTGCCGTCCTTGGCGACATGCTCCATCACCACGATGATCTTCTTGACCCCGGCGACCAGGTCCATGGCGCCGCCCATGCCCTTGATCATCTTGCCCGGGATCATCCAGTTCGCGATGTCGCCCGTTTCGGCCACTTCCATCGCGCCAAGCACCGTCAGGTCGATATGCCCGCCGCGAATCATCGCGAAGCTCTGTTCGGAACCGAAATAGGCCGATTGCGGCAGTTCGCTGATCGTCTGCTTGCCCGCGTTGATCAGGTCGGGATCGACCTCGTCGTCATAGGGGAACGGGCCGATGCCGAGCATCCCGTTCTCCGACTGCAGGGTAACCGTCATCCCGTCCGGGATGTTATTGGCGACCAGGGTCGGGATGCCGATGCCCAAATTGACGTAATAGCCATCACGCAGCTCCTTTGCCGCGCGCGCCGCCATGCCGTTGCGATCCCAAGGCATTCGCGTCTTGTCCTCTCTCGATCAGGGTTCGGGCGCCCAGCGGGCGTCGGCGGGGAAGATCTCGTCCAGCGTGCCCTTCAGCGCAGTGCCGTAGACCGGATTGGGCAGCACGAACCAGCCCCGCCCCCATAGCCGGGCCAGAGCAGCAGTTCCGGTCGCATCCCGCCGTAGGGCCACGGCGCCAGAACCGTTGAACAGGTCGGTGAAGTCGCCAAGCTGGTCGCCGCCCATCGCGATCACGCAGTAGCGGTCGGCTATCCGTTCGCGGCGTGCATCCTTCCGGCTGCCGGTGGCGTCGTCGCCCTTCAGAAACAGCGTCTCGCCATGTACCGCCGGGCCAAGGCCCGCGCGGGTCAGCGCCGCGACAGTCGCATCCAAATGGTCGGCCGCGCGATTGGTGTTGAAGACGACCGTGACGCCCAACCGTCTCAGCGCATCCAGCCCCTCCTTCGCGCCCGGCGTCGCGACCGTAGTCGTGACCCCCGTCACCTCATAGGCCTGCCAGCGCGCGTCGCTATAGGGCTGGCCGGTGGCAGCATCATACTCGAAACCCCGATTGAGCAGCACCGTCTCGTCCACGTCGAACACGGCGGCATAGGGCTTGGCCCCGCACGGCTCGAACGCAGGCGCAGCCAGCGTCGCACCCTTGGCCAGCACGACGCCGTCGCGTGGACGCTGGCGCACGCGCTCGCCGGCATAGGCCACCAGCGCGTTCCACGCCTGACGGCTCGCCGCCGCCGCCTCGCCCGAGCCGTAAAGATACTGCATCCCGGCCGGCGCTTCGCCGGCGGCGGGCGCAACGGCCGCCGCTACCGGCGCGGTCGGGATCGGCGAAGTCGCACATCCGGCAACTCCCAGCATTCCCACGAAAGCCGGCGCCAGGAGCCCCAGCCGCAACGCCCGCCTCCTAACCACCCCGACGAAGGCCGGGGTCCAGCATCCGGCCGTTCGCGACCGGAACCCGGCCTCCGCCGGGATGGAAGCATGCCCTTCAGAGGTGGTGGACAACCCTGAGATCACGCCGCCTGCCGCGTCCGCACGGTGCGAAACTCGATCTTCTTGTCGTAGGGCGCGCCCACGATCATCCGCTTCACGTAAATTCCGGGCAGATGGATGCAGTCCGGATCGAGCGCCCCCACCGGCACCAGCTCCTCCACCTCCGCGACGCAAATCCGCCCCGCGGTCGCCATGGGCTGGTTGAAGTTCCTTGCCGTCTTGCGAAAAATCAGATTGCCGCTCTCGTCGGCCTTCCAACCCTTGATGATCGACAGGTCGGCGCGGATGCCGCGCTCCAGAATGTAATCCTCGCCGTCGAACTGCTTCACTTCCTTGCCCTCGGCCACCAGCGTGCCGACGCCCGTCCTCGTGTAGAAGCCGGGGATGCCCGCCCCGCCCGCGCGGCACCGCTCGGCCAGCGTGCCCTGCGGACAGAACTCCACCTCCAGCTCTCCGCTGAGATACTGCCGCTCGAACTCCTTGTTCTCGCCGACATAGGAGGAGATCATCTTCTTCACCTGGCGCGTCCGCAGCAGCTTGCCGAGCCCTTCGCCATCGATGCCGGCATTGTTGGACGCGATGGTCAGCCCGGTGACGCCCGAGTCGCGGATCGCGTCGATCAGCCGCTCGGGAATGCCGCACAGGCCAAACCCGCCCGCGCAGATCGTCATTCCGTCATGAAGCAGCCCGTCGAGCGCCGCGTCGGCATCCGGATAAAGCTTGTTCATCGGCGTCCCTCCTGCACCCGCCCGATAGCGAGCGCGCGGCCGGGCGGTCAAGCAAAGCTGAACCGCCGTTCAACTCGGGCGCGGACTTGCTTGCCTGTCGCGCTTGTAGGGGGTGAACTGGCCGAGAATGACGAACCCGCGGGGAAAGCGCGATGCGCGATCGACCAGGTTCACCGTGTCGATGCTGCACAGCTGCGTGCCGTAGAGGCGCGTGACCAGGATATCGTCATCCCTCAGCGAACTTGCCCCCGATCGCGGCTCGTTGACCCACAGGGTGCTGCCCACGCGATAGACGATCGCCTTGCCGGGAATGATGATGCTCGACTGGGACCGATCGAACGGCAGGCAGTTTTGCGGCTTGCCGGCGACGCGCCCGGCGAGCAGCTTGGTCAGCTGCACATCGGGGGTGTCGCGGCGGGCGGCGATGGCGGGCGCGGCGAGGGTCGCGACGGCGAGCAGGGATGTGATGATCTTCCGCATGGGTCTTCCTAACGCACTGCCCCTGAACGCAAACTGACGCGAAACAAGTCATTGTTCTGCCTCCACCCGGCGCTACACAAGGAGCATGAACACACGAACCGGCGGTCGCATCCTTGTCGATCAACTCGTGGCGCAAGGATGCGAGCGCATTTTCACCGTGCCGGGCGAAAGCTTCCTGGCCGTGCTCGACGCGCTTCACGACACGCCCTCAATCGAGACGGTGGTGTGCCGGCAGGAAGGCGGCGTTGCCTTCATGGCCTGTGCCGAGGGCACGCTGACCGGCCGGCCGGGCATCGCCTTTGTGACCCGTGGGCCGGGGGCGGCCAATGCTGCCATTGGTGTCCATGTCGCGATGCAGGACTCGCAGCCGATGATCCTGTTCATCGGCGACGTGGACCGCGGCACCCGCGACCGCG
>CAKTFL010000354.1 GCA_934555855.1 uncultured Sphingomonas sp.
GCATCCTGAACATCAATGCCGGCAACCCGGACCTGCGCCCGCTGCGCTCCACCTCCTACGACGTCAGCCTGGAATGGTATTTCACCAGCAGCGGCTACGCCTATCTGACCGGGTTCAGGAAGGAAGTGGACGGTTTCATCCAGAACACCATCTCGCGCGAGAGCGTGAACCTGCCCGCGTTCCCCAATGTGACGGAGGCCGACATCAACCGCCCGCAGAATGGCGAGGACGGTACGATCAAGGGTTTCGAAGTGGGCGCGCAGACCTTTCTGGATTTCCTGCCTTCGCCATTCGACGGGTTCGGGCTGCAGGCCAACTACACCTATGTCGACTCGCAGGCGCCCGGGCCGATCTCCGGCGAGGCCGTCCCGCTGGAGGGCCTGTCGAAGAACAGCTACAATTTGGTCGGCTTCTACGAGAAGGGGCCGCTACGTGCGCGGGTCGCCTATACCTGGCGCGACGATTACGTGGAAACGACCAGCGGCCCTGGTTCCGGCGCGCTGCCGATCTATGTCCGACCGTTTGATCAGCTGGATGCCTCCATCGGCTACACGGTGAACGACAATATCGACGTCTCGATCGATGCATCGAACATCCTGAACAGCGCCACCCGCAGCTACTTCGGGGAGACGATCCGGCCCCGCTTCAACAGCATCGTCGATCGACGCATCGGGATCGTGGTGCGCCTGAAAACCTGACGGGCGAAACGCCACCAGATTGTTCAAGCACGCGCCCGGCCGCGAACTCGCAACGAGCATGGCCGGGACCGATGACAGAGCGACTTCTGCAGCATGATGAGGGGCTGCCCGCCATCAGGCGGCGCAGCAAGGTCCCCTGCTGCAGTCTTTCGCGAAGAGGGAGATGGAAGTGCACATGATGCGGTTGAAAGTCGAACTGCTTGCCACGGCGGGGCTGGCCCTGGCGTTGTTGCCGCAGGTGGCCGGCGCGCAGACGGCCGCTGCGCCCGCAACAGACCAGGCGGGCGGAACAAGCCAGCCGACGCGGGAGGAGGACGAACCGGCGACAGGCGAGGGCACCGAACCGGTTGCCGGCGATGCCATCGTCGTGACCGGGCTGCGGGCCAGCCTGGCAAGCGCCCAGTCGCTCAAGCGCAACTCACCCGCCATTCTGGACGCCATCGTGGCGGAGGATATTGGCAAGCTGCCCGACAACACGGCCGCCGAATCCGTGGCGCGCCTGCCCGGCGTTCAGGTCGTGCGCTTTGGCGACGAGGTGCGCGAGGTGCTGGTGCGCGGCCTGCCCGATCTCTCCACGACGTTCAATGGCCGCGACATTTTCACGGCGGAATTGCGCCGTTCGCAATTACAGGATTTTCCAGCCGGTGCGCTCGCCGGGCTGGAGGTTTACAAGTCCGGCACCGCGGACCTGCTGGAGCCTGGCCTCGCGGGGCTGATCAACGTCCGGTCCCGCCGTGCGTTCGACTTCAAGGAACGGTTCACGGTCGCTGGCGGCTTTCGCGGAACCTATAACGACCAGAGCAAGAAGTACGACCCCAATGGCAACCTGCTCGTCAGCTTCCGGGGCGATACGCCGATCGGCGAGATGGGCCTGCTGATCAACGCGTCCTACAACCGGTCGCAATATCGCAATGCGGTGCGCTTCGGCAGCAACGTGATCACCACGCTCGGCAGCACGCAGGTCGTCAATCCGGCATCGGCCGGGCGCGGCTTCCGCTATCCCGACCGCGTGGGCGTATACAACAATAGCGGCAAGCGGGTGCGCCCGTCGGGCAATGCCAGCTTCCAGTGGAAGCCGGCCACCAACCTGGAGATCTATTACGACTTCATCTATCAGGGCTTCCGCCAGCAGGGCTTCAACGATCAGTTCGACTTGTTCCTGCGCGCGGTCAGCCCGACGCTGAACGACGTCGTCCTGCGCGAAGGCGCCGCCGATCAGGTGGAAAGCTTTACCAAGGTCGGCGGAGACCGCTCCGCCATGTTCCGCAGCGCGACGGAAAGCTACACGAACACGTACCAGAACGCCGTGGGCTTCAAGTGGGATGTCGGCCGCGCCCGGATCAGCGCCGACCTTGCCTACACGGACAGCGAATACGGGATCGACGAATGGAGCTTCGATACCGCGAACACCAGCGCGCCGACCGCAACGGTGGATTTCTTCCAGGATGGCGGCGTCGCGTTCGACCTGCCCGGCTACGACGCGGCCGACCCGAACAACTACAAGTGGCGCGGCTATTTCGAACGGATCAACCGGGTGCAGGGCAGCGGCTGGCAGGGCCGGGCCGATGTGGAATATGACACCAACCTGTCGCTGCTGCCGCAGGTGCAGGTCGGCTTCCGCTGGTCGGACCGCAAGGGCTCGCTGCGCAACGGCACGCGCTATGCTTTCCTGGAACGGCTGAACATTCCGCTGGCTACGCTTGGCCTGGGTGAGTTGACGCTGACGCAGGATGCCTTTCGCACCGATGTGCAGGGGTGGCGCAACTGGCTGATGCCGTCGCGCGATGCCATTATCGGCAATTCCGCTGCCCTACGCCAACGGGCAATCCAGGCACTGCAGCAGCAGATCCCGCTCTACCCCAATGATCCGCAGTTCCGGAACGCGCTGGCGCTGTTCCAGACGGAGGAGGTACAGCTCGACCCGTATATCGGCTTCAGCGCAGACGAGACGACCTATGCGTTGTATGGTCAGGGCAAGTACGAGATCACGCTGGGCAGCTGGGAACTGGACGGCCTGTTCGGCCTTCGCGCGGTCAACACGGTCGGCGAATATCGCGGCGTGTCCCGCATCTCGACCGGCGGCGTGATCACCGGGGAGCCGCGTTCGACCAACTCAAATTATTGGGACTTCCTGCCCAATTTCAGCCTGCGGGTCCGACCGACGGCCGACCTGCAGTTCCGGTTCGGCGTGACCCGGACACGGACCCGGCCGGAGTTCGGCGCGCTGAACCCGGCGATTACCATCACGCAGCGGACCACCCCGGCACCGCCGGACGCCCCGCTGGATCCGCGCTTCCCCGACGGGCTGAACGGTCCGCCTGATGCCACCGGCACGGGCGGCAATCCCGATCTGCAGCCGCTGACCTCGACCAATTTCGACATCACGGTGGAATACTATCCATCGCGCACCTCGTCGGTCACCGCGTCGGTGTTCTACCG
>CAKTFL010000355.1 GCA_934555855.1 uncultured Sphingomonas sp.
GGCCAGCTTGTCGGGGGCGAGCTTGTCGAGCGCCAGGATCAGGATCAGGCGGCTGTCGATCGTCGCCAGCGCATCAAGGAAGTTCGCGGCCGGCGCCTCGCCCATATCAGGCACGGGCTGCATGTCCTCGGCCGACACGGTGACGATGTCGTTCACCGCATCGACGATGATGCCCTGAAGCTGCTCGCCGATCCTGACCACGATGATGACATGGCGCGCGGTGGGGTCGGTCATGCCCCAGCCGAGCCGATGGCGCAGGTCCAGCACCGGCAGCACCACGCCGCGCAGGTTGACCACGCCGCGCACGTGCGGGGGCACGTTGGGCAGTGGTGTTGCGGGCGACCAGGCGCGGATTTCGCGAATGGCCATGATGTCGATGCCCAGATGCTGGTCGTCGAGCTGGAAGGTGATGAGCTGGCGCGACATGGCGATGGTCCTCTCGCGGTAGGTCAGTGCAGCACGCGCCGGATGGCGGCGGCGAGCTTTTCGGGGTGGAAGGGCTTGACGATCCAGCCGGTCGCGCCGGCCGCGCGCGCGCGCTGCTTCTTCTCGTCGGAGCTTTCGGTGGTCAGCACCAGGATCGGCAGGTTGCAGTACTGCGCGGTCGGGCGCAGCCGCTCGATCAGGCCGAATCCGTCCATGCGCGGCATGTTGATATCGGTGATCAGCAGGTCGGGCGCGAACCCGTCGATGCGCTCCAGCGCGTCCTGCCCGTCCTCGGCCTGCACCACGTCATAGCCGAGGTCGGTCAGCGCTGCCTTGAGCAGCATCCGCATGCTGGGTGAATCGTCCACGGTCATGATCGTGCTCGGCACGGTTGATCCTTTGCTGCTGAACTGGGTAGCCATCAGAAGAACTCCACGTCGCCGCCCGGTGGTGCCGGTGGTGGGGGCGCGGGACGCGCCAGGCGGACGGGCTGGGCGTCGGGCCTTCCGCCGGCGGCGACCCGGCACCGGGCGAGCCCTACGGTGGGCCGGAACTCGACGCGGCGCGCCTCGCGGCCGCCGACATCCTCGCCGACCAGGGCGATGCCCTCCTGGCGCAGGAAGCGGCGGGCGAAATCGGCATTGGCGGAGCCGATGTCGCGCAAGCCGTCGTGAAGCGACGCGCCGCCATAGATGCGCGCCCTCAGCCGCCCGCGCGCCGCGCCCTTGGCGAGCATGGCATTGATCAGCACCTCCATCGCGTACACGCCGTAGCGCTTCATCGACTCGGCGTCGGTGCTGGCGGAGCCGGGTTCGGCGAGCAGGAAATGGTTGATCCCGCCCACCTTGACGGCGGGATCGTACAGGCAGGCGGCGATGCAGCTGCCGAGCACCGTGGTCAGGATCACGTCGGGCTGGTCGGACACGCGCGTCTCGCCCTGCATGATGGTGATCCGGCGCAGCCCGTCGCGGGTGATCGCCTCGGCGCTCATGCCCGGCACTCCGACAGCAGTCGGGCGGCGATGCGGGGCAGGGGCAGCTGATGGGCGACCGCGCCGATCTGGAAAGCGACGGCCGGCATCCCGTAGACGGTGCAGGTGGCCTGATCCTGGCCGAGCGTCATCGCCCCCGCGGCGCGCATCGCCTTCAGTCCTTCGGCGCCGTCGCCGCCCATGCCGGTCAGGATCGCGCCGACTGCGGAATCGCCCGCCGCCTTGGCCACCGAAAAGAACAGGCGGTCGACCGAGGGGCGGTGCCCGCTCATCCGGTCGCCCTCGATCAGACGGCAGCGCCACGGGCCGGTGCCGCCGACCTCCAGATGCTGCTCGCCGCCAGGAGCCAGATAGACATGGCCCGGCAGCAACGGCGCGCCGTGCCGCGCTTCGGTCACGGCAGGCTTCGACAATCGGTCGAGCCGCGCGGCAAAGGTGGCGGTGAAGGTCGGGGGCATGTGCTGGACGATCACGGTCGGGGGGCAGTTCTCCGGAAAGCCGCTCAGCAGCTCGATCAGCGCCTCGACGCCGCCGGTCGACGCGCCGACCGCGATCAGCGCGTCGGAACGAAAGCTCTGGCCGGCCGACGCCGCGACGGGCCGCGCCGGCTCGCGCCGCCGCCGGGGCGAGCGCGCCGCCGCCTTGACGGTTCCCACCAGCTGGCTGCGATAGTCGCCAACTTTGCCCAGCCCGTCGCTGGGCTTTGCCAGGCAGTCGAACGCGCCGAGCTCGAGCGCGCGCAGTGTCGCCTCCGCGCCCCGCGTCGTCAGTGTCGACAGCATGACGACCGGCATCGGTCGAAGCCGCATCAGCTTTTCAAGAAAGTCGAGGCCGTTCATGCCGGGCATCTCGATATCCAGCGTGATGACGTCGGGATCGAGCGCCTTGATCATCTCGCGCGCGCGCAGCGGGTTTTCGGCGGTGCCGACCACCTCAATCTCGGTGTCCTGCGACAGGGTATGCGCGACGATCGCGCGCATGGTCGGGGAGTCGTCGACGACCAGGGCACGGACGGTCATGCGGACAGTTTCCGGTAGATGGTGCGCCCGATCGACGCGAAGCGGGGGGCGACCGTGTCGGCCAGCCGCTCGGAATGGCCGATATACAGGAAGCCGTCCGGCGCCAGCTGATCGGCCAGCCGCGACTGGAGCCGCGCCTTGGTCGGTTCGTCGAAATAGATCATGACGTTGCGGCAGAAGATCGCGTCGAAGCGCTGGCGCATCGGCCATTCGCGCAGCAGATTGAGCTGGCGGAAGCTGACCAGCGCGCGAACCTCGTCGCGGATTTCCGCTTCATTGCCGTCGCGGGTCAGCCAGCGCTTGCGAAGGTCCGCCGGCACCGTCCCGACCGTGTCGAGCGAATAGCGGCCCGCCCGCGCGGCGGCGAGGATCTCGGCCGACAGATCGGTCGCGAGGACGCGGCAGTCGGATCGGGCCAGCTGCTGGGCGGCGCGCCCGTCAGTGCCCAGCATGGCGAGGAGGAGCGAATAGGGCTCCTCGCCGCTCGAACAGGCCGAGGACCACAGGCGCACGCGCCCGCCGCCGTTCAGCCGCTTGTCCAGCGCCGGCCAGCATTCCGCCATGAAATGCTCGAAATGATGGTTCTCGCGAAAGAAGCTGGTGTGGTTGGTGGTCAGCGCGTCCACCGCGCGCGACTTTTCCGCGGGATCCTGATCGAGCAGCGCGACATAGCTGGCGAACCCGTCCAGCCCGCGCGCG
>CAKTFL010000356.1 GCA_934555855.1 uncultured Sphingomonas sp.
TCCCCTTCCCGGGGAGAAGAAAGGCAATGCTTCGACAAGCTCAGCACGAACGGGTCCGCGGTCCCGGCGCGAACGGATTAAGGTTCCGGTACAAGCGGATCGAGCTCCCGAACGAACGGGCCCGCTCAGTGGTTCGACCCCTTGCATCGCCCGCATGTTTCTGGTGTCACCTTGCGCCATGAAGCTCCGCCATCTGCTGGTCGCTGTCGCGGCCCTGCCCGGTCTCGCCGCCGCTCAGGACATCACGCCCGGCGAAACAAAGGCCATCGATACCGCGGTCGCGAAGTCGCTCACGGCGACCGGAACTCCCTCCGCCTCGATCGCCGTGGTCCGCGGCGGCCGGATCGTGCTCGCCAAAGCCTATGGCAAGGCGTCCGAAACCATCCCGCAGGCCCGACCCGACCTGCCCTATCAGATCGCCTCAATTTCGAAGCAGTTCACCGCCGCCGCCGTGCTACTCCTCCGGCGTGACGGCAAGCTCAGCCTCGACGACGCAGTGTCAAAATACATCTCCGGCATCACGGGCGGCGACACTATCACCATCCGCCAGCTGCTCAGCCATACCTCCGGCCTCCAGGACTACTGGCCCCAGGATTACAGCTTCGCCGCCATGGAAAAGCCGACGACGCCGCAGGGCATTGTCGACCGCTGGGCAAGGAAGCCGCTCGATTTTGCGTCCGGCACCCAGTGGCAATATTCGAACACCGGCTATGTCGTCGCGGGCCTGATCGTGGAGAAGGTCGCGGGCGAGCCGCTCCTGCCCTTCCTCCAGCGCCGCGTCTTCAAGCCGTTGGGGATGAAGGCGATGGATCAGGATCTCGCCACCGGCCCGCGCTATCCGCAGGGTTACCACCGATACGCGCTCGGCCCCGTGCGCCCGGAGAGGCCGGCGGCGTCGGGCTGGCTCTATGCCGCCGGCGAACTGGCGATGAGCCCCACCGACCTCGCCAGATGGGACCTCGCCCGGTTGAACCGGCAATTGCTCACGCCCGAGGAATGGACGTTGCAGGAGACGGCGATCAAGCTCGCCGACGGCAAGGATACCGGCTATGGGCTGGGCGTCGACGTCGGCGAACAGAACGGCCGCCGCATCGTCGAACATGGCGGCGAGGCAGTCGGGTTCCTGTCGGAGAACATCGTCTATCCGGACGAGAAGGCGGCGATCGTCGTGCTGACCAACAGCGATTTCGGCAACGCCTTCACCACCATCGCGGCCGATCTGGCTAAGATCGTGCTCCCGGCCGGTACAGGCCAGGCGACGGAGCCGGCGAGGACGACCACCGCCGCCCGCCATGTCTACGACATGCTCCGTTCCGGCCGCCTCGATCGTACGCTGATGACCGACGACGCCAATTATTATTTCACGGCGGAGGCGCTGGCCGACTACCGCGCCAGCCTGTCCGCGCTGGGCGAGCCGACCGGGTTCGAGGCGGTGCGTGCGCCCCGACTGCGCGGCGGTTTCGTCAATCGCAACTACCGGGTCACCTATCCGGGTCGGACGCTCAACGTCATCACGTATGCCGAACCGGGCGAGAATGGCCGGTACGAACAGTTCCTGGTACAGCCGGCCAGCTGACATGGACTTTTCCAACCTGCTCCAGGCCGATCGCGGCCAGCCCGCCCACCGGATCGAGATCGTCGCGCCCGCCGATCACGACGGCTGGCTCGCGCGCCAGCCTGCCCGCACCCGCGCGGCGCTGGCGGGACAGGGCTATGCCGGAAAGCCGGGAAAGTTCGCGACGATCCCCGGCGACGACGTGGACGACTGGCGCGTCGTGGCCACCTTGGCGGAGCGCGGCACCTGGTCCCTCGCCAAGCTCGCTGAAACGCTACCTGCTGGCTCGTACCGTGCGGATGGGGAGGAGATCGGGCCGGCGGCGCTGGGCTGGCTGCTCGGGCAATATCGGTTCGACCGCTATCGCAAGCCTGCCGACACCGGCGCGCGCGTGCTGCTGACCACCCAGGCCGCCCGGATCGACGAGACCGTGCGCCTCGCCGCCGCGACGGCGCAGGTTCGCGACCTGGTCAATACCGGCGCCGGCGACTTGGGCCCGGCCGAGCTGGAGGCGGAGGCGGAGGCGCTGGCCCGGCGCTTTGGCGCGACCGTCACCGTCACCCGTGGCGATGCGCTCGCCAGCGGCTATCCGATGATTCACGCCGTCGGCCGCGCCGCCTCGCGGGAGCGGGCGCCGCGGTTGATCGAGCTGGCATGGGGCGACCCTGCCCATCCCCGCGTCGCGATCGTCGGCAAGGGCGTCTGCTTCGACACCGGCGGCCTCGACATCAAGCCCGCGAGCGGGATGCGTCTGATGAAGAAGGACATGGGCGGCGCGGCCCATGCCCTGGCGCTGGCAGGGCTGGTGATGGCGGCGGGGTTTAAGCTCCGGCTGCACCTGCTGATCCCGGCCGTCGAGAATGCGATTGCCGGCGACGCCTTTCGTCCGGGCGACGTGCTCAGGACTCGTGCCGGGCTCACGGTGGAGAACACCAACACGGATGCCGAGGGCCGGCTGATCCTGGGCGACGCGCTGACCCGCGCGGGTGAGGAACGGCCCGAACTGATTCTCGACTATGCGACCCTGACCGGCGCCGCGCGGGTCGCGCTCGGCCCCGACCTGCCGCCGCTGTTCACCGACGATGACGGGCTCGCGGCCGACCTGCTTGCCGCCGGGACCGAGCTGGACGACCCGCTGTGGCGGCTGCCGCTATGGGACGGGTATGACGAGCTGCTGAAGTCCGACATCGCCGACCTGGTGAACGCCCCCGATGGCGGGTTCGCCGGCGCGATCACGGCCGCGCTGTTCCTGCGTCGCTTCGTACCCGCCGGAGCCGCCTGGGCGCATCTCGACGTTTTTGCCTGGCGCCCTTCCGCCAAGCCCGGCCGGCCCAAGGGCGGCGACGCCTATGGCCTGCGCGCGGCGTACCGGCTACTGAAGCAGCGTTACGGTTGATCGCCGGCCGTTATCACCGGCTCACCATCTCCGTTCACTCCAGGTCTCCCCTTCCTTCACCCTGAGATTGTCGAAGGGCTGCGCTTTCTTCTCCGACGAAGAAAGCCAGTGCTTAGACAGCCTCAGCAGGAGCCGCGTGACGGCTACTCTCCAGCCGCCGCCTTGATGATC
>CAKTFL010000357.1 GCA_934555855.1 uncultured Sphingomonas sp.
GCCTTCAGCGTGTTGCGGATCCACGGTCCGGTCGACACGTGGTCGATGTCGAGCAGTTCGACCGCGTCAATGCCCGCCTGGTCCAGCTTTTCCAGGTTCTCGGCCGAGATTTCGTCACCGGCCTCGACATAGATCTCGCCAGTGCCCTCGTTGATCAGGTCATAGGCGGAATACCGGCCGAAGATTTCCTCGGTCGGGATCAGCAGGTCGGTCAGGCCATCCTTGCCGGCCTTGTTGGCGGCGCGCGGGCTGATCTTCTGGCCGGCGGCGAACACCACCTCGCCGGAATTGGCGTCGACGATATCGTAAGCCGGCTTCACGCCGCGCCAGTTCTCCGCCTGGAACGGGATCTTCCAGCCACCCTCGCCGCGAACGAATGTCAGGCGGTTGTAGAAGTGGTTCAGGATCTCCTCGGAGTTCATGCCGAGGGCGTAGAACAGTGCCGTGACCGGCAGCTTGCGCTTGCGGTCGATGCGGACGTTGACGATGTCCTTGGCGTCGAACTCGAAATCGAGCCACGAGCCGCGATACGGGATCACCCGCGCCGCGAACAGGTACTTGCCCGACGAGTGGGTCTTGCCGCGATCATGATCGAACAGCACGCCCGGCGAACGGTGCATCTGGCTGACGATGACGCGCTCGGTGCCATTGATGAAGAAGGTGCCGTTCTCCGTCATGAGCGGCATGTCGCCCATGTAGACGTCCTGCTCCTTGATATCGATGACCGACTTGGCCTCGGTATCCGGATCGACCTCGAACGCGGTCAGGCGCAGGGTGACGCGCATCGGCGCGGCATAGGTGATGCCGCGCTGGCGGCATTCCTCCACGTCGAATTTCGGCGGCTCCAACACGTAATCGTCGAAATCGAGATAGGCGGTGCCCGCGAAATCCTGGATCGGGAACACGGAGCGGAGCGTCTTCTCCAGGCCCGAAACATGGCCGATCGCCTTGTTCGAACGGAGGAACTGCTCATAGCTTTCGCGCTGAACCTCGATCAGGTTCGGCATCTGCACAACTTCGTGGATGTTGCCGAACACCTTGCGGATACGCCGCTTGGCGGTCTGGCCCTTGTGCTCGCGCCGTGCGGTACCGCCGTCGATCGGATTGGTCGCCATGGAGTTGCTTTGCCCTTGTGACAGGAAGAGTCGGCCGAAAATCTGGCGCGGAGATCAGTTCACGCAAAAAAGCCGATCGCAACCCTGCGTCGGCTTCCAGCGTCCTGATCACCATGGCTTTCCATTCGTACGGCGCGCTGCGCGACGGCGCGCCATGTCCCGAAAGCTGTGGCAGAGCGTCGATATAGTCAGCGGGGGGCGCGGTGCCAAGGGGTCCTGGGCGGCCATCGCCTTTTTCCGCAATCGGGTGGTCGCCGTTCGGCTACTGTTCATCGCATCCCGTCTTGCTGGCGCAGTGGCGACAGGCACGGCAAGGTGGATTGATGAACGGGCAAAGACTTACAATGACCAGGAACAGGCAATGGATGGCGATCGCGGGCGCGGCGGCGCTGGCGGGCATCAACGGCGCAGCGCAGGCGCAGACCACCACGCCCGTGATCCCCGACGACTACAGTCTGCCGGAGGCGGAGCCCACGCCGACGCCGACGCCGACGCCTACGCCTCCCGTGATGATCCTGCCGGCTCCCCCGGCCGTCGTTCCGCCCGCGCCGACCCCGATGGCCTCGCCGCGTCTGCGCGTGACGGCATCCCCCCAGCCTCGGCCGCAGCCCGAGCCGTCACCAGGCCCGAGCGCGGCTCCCGAGCCCGCCGCCTCTCCGTCGCCCGTAGTCGCGCCGCCTAGCCCCGCGCCGCAAACAGAACCGCGCCCCGCGCCGACCCGCGCTCGCAAGCTGGAAACGGCCCCGGTCGAGCCGGTGCCGATGGGAGAGGGCGCGGGCACCGCGCCCGCGCCGGACAGCAGCACCGGCTTTGAATGGTGGGCAGGGGCGCTGATCGCCGCATTGCTGCTTGCCGGCGTCGCTATCGCGGCGCGGCTGCTGGTTCGCCGCCGCCAGGCCGAGGGGTCGGGTGCCGAGGTGAAATCCGAAGTCGCCGAAACGCTGCCCGTCACACCGGCCTTTGCTCCGTCGCTCGCGCCTGACCGACCGGCAGTCCCGCGCCTGACCATCGACTTCCGTCCAAGTCGGGCCGGGATCAACCTCCTCACCGCTACCGTCATGGGCGAGATCTTGCTCGCCAATACCGGCGAGGTCCCGGTCGAGCGGGTGCTGGTCGACGCACGTCTCATCAGCGCGCATGACGGGCAGGACGGGGAGATCGCGGCGATCCATGCCGGCCCGCTCGGGCGGGCGCTGGCGCCTGCCCTTGCGCTCGCGCCAGGCGAAACCCGGCGGCTGTCGGTCGTTGCGGCGCTCCCCCATGCCGGCATCCGCCCCATCCAGGCGGGCTCGCGGGCCATGTTCGTGCCGGTGATCGTGATTACCGCCGCGCTCGATGTGAACGGCGTTCCGGCGCGGGCCGGCCGCGCCTTCGTTGTCGGGATCGAGCGGGAAGGTTCGGCCAAGCTCGCGCCGATTTGGCTCGACGACAACGCGCGAATGCATGACCGCTTGGCGGCCCGACCCCATGGGGAGGGGATTGCGGGGTGACGTGGTAATCACTTCGCTCGCCCTGAGCTTGTCGAAGGGCTGCTCGATCCACGAAGAAGAAGGCAGTGCTTCGACAAGCTCAGCACGAACGGAGCAGATGCCTTGCGATAACAAAGAAAAAGGGGCGGCACCCGTGCGGGGCCGCCCCTTTTCTGTCTCGAAGCCGGTCATGGGATCAAATCCCGTGACGTCGGACGGGTTCGCCGAGGCGACCCGCCGGCCGGCCTTGCGGGGCGACGCCCCGTTTCGGCTTACTTCAGCTCGACGGTCGCGCCGGCGCCTTCCAGCTGCGCCTTCAGCTTCTCGGCCTCGTCCTTGTTGATGCCTTCCTTGACGGGCTTCGGAGCGCCCTCGACCAGGGCCTTCGCCTCGGTCAGGCCCAGGCCGGTGATCGCGCGGACTTCCTTGATGACGTTGATCTTCTTGCCACCGTCGCCGGTCAGGACCACGTCGAACTCGGTCTTCTCCTCGGCGGCGGGAGCGGCGGC
>CAKTFL010000358.1 GCA_934555855.1 uncultured Sphingomonas sp.
GCCTATGGCCGCGGCCATAGCCGCTATGCCGAGAACAAGCGGGCGGTTACCGAGAAATATATGGGACCGATCGTCAAAACGATCATGACCCGTTGCATCCAGTGCACCCGCTGCGTCCGCTTCGCCGAAGAGGTTGCGGGCGTGGAAGAAATCGGCGCGATCTATCGCGGCGAAAACATGCAGATCACCTCCTACCTTGAAGAGGCGGTGAGCAGCGAGCTGTCAGGTAATGTCGTCGACCTGTGTCCGGTGGGCGCGCTGACCAGCAAGCCCTACGCCTATGAGGCGCGGCCCTGGGAGTTGAAGAAGACGCTGACGATCGACGTGATGGACGCGGTCGGCACCAACATCCGCCTCGACAGCCGTGGCCGGCAGGTGCTGCGGTGCGTGCCACGCATCAACGAGGACGTGAACGAGGAATGGGCGCACGACAAGACCCGTCACGCGGTGGACGGTCTGGTGCGGCGGCGGCTCGACCGGCCTTATGTGCGCCGGGACGGCAAGCTTGTTCCGGTCAGTTGGGACGAGGCGTTCCGGACGATCGCGGCGGTCGAGCATGGCGGCAGTGTCGCCGCCGTTGCGGGCGATCTGGTCGATTGCGAGACCATGTACGCGGCCAAGGCGCTGGTGCGCTCGCTCGGCGGCAGTCGTTTCGAGGGTCGCCAGACCGGCATGGACTATGACACGTCCAGCCTGGCAGCGGTGAACTTCAACACCACGATCGCCGGTACCGAGCGGGCGGATGCGATCCTGCTGATTGGGACCAATCTGCGCTGGGAAGCGCCGCTGGTGAACACCCGTGTCCGCAAGGCGATCAAGCGCGGCGCCAAGGTGTTCGCGGTCGGGCCTGAAACGGAACTGACCTACAAGACGGCGTGGCTCGGCGACGATCTGGGCATTCTGGACGACCCGCCGCAGGCGGTGCTCGATGCGTTCGGCAAGGCGGAGCGACCGATGGTCATCGTCGGCGGAGCGGCGCTGAAGGGCGCTCACGGCGCGGCGCTCGGCCTGGTCGAGACGCTGGGCCTGGTGAAGGATGCCGCTTCGGCAGGCTCAGGACAGGGCTGGAACGGCTTCAACGTCGTGCACATGGCCGCCTCGCGCATGGGTGGACTGATGCTCGGCTATGCGTCGAAGGGCGGGATCGCCGATCTGGCTGACGCCAGGCTGACCTTCTTCCTCGGCGCTGACGAGGTGGACTATACCCGTTTCGGCGGCTTCAAGGTCTATGTCGGCCACCATGGCGATCGCGGCGCGCACCATGCCGACGTGGTGCTGCCGGGCGCGAGCTATGCCGAGAAGTCCGGCACCTATGTGAACCTGGAGGGCCGGGTACAGCGCGGTGAGCGGGCGGTATTCCCGCCTGGCGATGCGCGTGAGGATTGGGCGATCTTCCGCGCCCTGTCGGACGTGCTCGGCCGGACGCTGCCATTCGACAGCCTGGTGGGTCTTCGCGAGGAAATGTACGCCGAAGTGCCAGCGCTTCGTCACCTCGGCCTCGCTAATTATGGATGGAACCCGCCGTCGCTCGACGAGGCAGGGTCGGGCCGGGTCGAAGGCTATCCGATCAAGGACTTCTATCTGACCAACGCGATCTGCCGGGCTAGCCCGACCATGCAGCGCTGCTCGGCCGAGCTTGTTCACAAGCAGGCATTTGCGGAGGCGGCAGAGTGACCAGTTTCTTCGAAACTTCCGTGGGCCTGCCTTATGGCTGGGCGTGGTTCGTCGCGACGATCGTCGGGATCCTGGTAATCGCACTGCCGCTGATGCTGGCGGTGGCGATGATCATTTATGCTGATCGCAAGATCTGGGCGGCCATGGCCCTGCGGCGCGGGCCGAACGTGGTCGGGCCTTTCGGCCTGCTCCAGAGCTTCGCCGACGGGCTCAAGGTCTTTCTGCAGGAAACGATCATCCCATCGGCCGCCAATCGCGGGTTGTTCCTGCTGGCGCCGATCATCACCTTCACGGTGGCGCTGATCGTCTGGGCGGTGGTGCCGTTCTCCGCCGGCGTGGTGCTGGCCGACATCAATGTGGGCCTGCTCTACATTCTCGCGGCGTCGTCGCTGGGCGTGTATGGCATCATCCTGTCGGGCTGGTCCTCCAACTCCAAATACCCGTTCTACTCGGCGCTTAGAGCGGCCGCGCAGATGGTGTCGTACGAGGTCGCGATCGGCTTCGTGCTGGTCACGGTGGTGATGTGGGCGGGCAGCTTCAACCTGTCGCAGATCGTGCTGGCGCAGCAGAATGCGCTGGGGATCGGCATCAACGCTTTCGGCATCAACCCGCTGCTGTTTCCGATGAGCATCGTGTTCCTGATTTCCGGCATGGCGGAGACGGGGCGTGCGCCGTTCGACCTGACCGAAGCGGAGTCGGAGCTGGTCGCGGGTTACCAGACCGAATATTCGTCCATGAGCTTCGCACTGTTCTGGCTGGGTGAGTATGCAAACGTCATCCTGATGTGCGCGCTGAACGCGACACTGTTCTGGGGCGGATGGCTGCCGCCGATCGACTGGGCACCGCTCTACGTCGTGCCGGGCATTATCTGGCTCCTGGCGAAGATGATGTTCTTCTTCTTCGTCTTCAGCTGGGTGAAGGCGACCGTTCCCAGGTATCGCTATGATCAGCTCATGCGGTTGGGTTGGAAGGTGTTCCTGCCGCTGTCGCTGTTCTGGGTCTTCCTGGTCTCTGCCGTGCTGATGGTTCAGCGGGTCGGAACGGGCGGTCCTGCCACCAGCGAGCCGATCGCGGCTGTCGCGCCGGGAGCGGCGCGGTCGTGAGCGGGATGGCGGGCTGGATGGCTCGGGCCGGGATCGATGCCGATGCGGTGAAGCGTCGGGCGCTCGGCGGCGTGGTGCTTGGATTGACGGTCGTTCTGATCGACCGCGTGATGGGGTTCGGATCGTGACGGTTGGTCAGTTCGTCAAGTCGTTCACGCTATGGGAGTTCGTGAAGGCGCACGCCCTCACGTTGAAGTATTTCTTCAAGCCCAAGGCGACGATCAATTACCCCTATGAGAAGAACCCGGTCAGCCCGCGGTTCCGGGGCGAGCACGCCTTGCGGCGCTACCCGAACGGGGAGGAGCGGTGCATTGC
>CAKTFL010000359.1 GCA_934555855.1 uncultured Sphingomonas sp.
AATTATCGGTGTTGGTGGTCGTGGTGGTGGTGGTGTTCTGGCTGTCCGCCAGATGGGTATCCGTATTGTTGCTGTCACGAGTCGAATTGTCGGTGTTGGTCGTGGTGTTCTGGCTGTCAGCCAGACGGGTATCCGTATTGTTGCTGTCGCGGGTCGAATTATCGGTATTCGTCGTGGTATGGGTCGTTGTCGTGGTGTTCTGGCTGTCAGCCAGACGGGTATCCGTGTTGTTGCTGTCGTTGGTCGAGTTGTTCGTAAACGTCTCGGTCGTGGTGTTCTGGCTGTCAGCCAAATGAGTGTTGTTGCTGTCTCGGGTCGAGCTGTCGGTGTTCGTTGCGGTATTACCGCCGTTATAGCTGTCGGCGATGTGCCTGGAGCTGTCACTGGAGTTACCGACATCTGCAACGTCAACCGCGACGTCGCCCACGGCGATCCCGCCGTTGGTCACGGCCGAAGTGCCCGCGCCGGAGCTCTGCGTGGTGGAAGTGTCCGTCCGCATGGAATTGTTGCTATTGGCATAGTTTGTCGAACGATCGTCCAGATTGGCCGAATCCCTGATATCGCCGGTGGCGATGCTCTGGTCGCTGGCCGCCGACGTGCCCGTCCGCTGGTCGGTCTGCGCGCTGACGCCGGTGGCCGCGAGCAGCGCCGCGACGGAAGTCGTCAGAAGATAGGTTTTCCTCATGCCCGGATCCTTTCCTGTTCGTGTCTGGGCGGAGAGCTGCCGCATTGCGCGGTCCGCCGGTCCCCCGGTCCCGGTCGGGACGCACATTGACTAGACGGTCGCCGATCCGCCTTCCCCCCGCGTTTGGGGCTTTGCCGCCCCCCGAAAAGATGGATTGCGTCCCTCCGGGTGGAGGGGACGGCCGCGAAACGATCCGCGCGGGCGGCGGCGTTCTGCTTCATGTGCCGGGTGGCGGATCGCACGGCTGCGGCCCCGCTCACGCCCGTCCACGTCAAAGCGGGCGAAAGGCGGAATGCCCGCGCATCACGCGCAGGTAATGGGACAACAGCGACAGCAGATCGGCCTGCCGATGCGTATCGGTCTTGTTGAAGATCTGCTTGAGATAGCTACGTGCGGTATCGACCTTTATCCGCATCTCGGCCGCGGCCTCGGTCAGGGTCTGGCCGCGATGAAGCTGCGCCACCAGCCGGGCCTCGACCCGCGACATGCCGAGCAGCTGGCACATAGTATCCAGCCCCCGCTCACCTTCCTGAACTGGCTGGACCATGCGGATGACGGCTACCGCCTCGTCCTCATGGACCGGACGCTCGACCTTGGCCCCGATCGGCGCGATCGCCAGGACTGGCGGGCGCGCCGTCCCGGTCTGCTTCAGCAGCATCACCACGGCCGGGGACGCATCGCCCTTCCCTCGCCCGGGCTGCGCCACGCTGTCGAGCGCGGCCTGGAAGCGCACGGCGTCGGCGTAATGGACGGGGCGCACCAGCCCCCGGCGGATCTGGAGCGTCCTTTCCTGCTCCAGGCAGATCGCGGCCGGCTGATTGACCATCACCGGCCGCCCCTCCGCCGTCACCGCGATCACGCAGCAACGCGACTGATCGATGGAGGCGAGCGCGGCGGCGCACTCCCGCTCGCCCGCCATCAGCCGGGTTTCCAGGTCCAGCATCTGGGCCAGGGTCCGCGTCAGCGCCGGCAGCAGGCCCGCCGCGCCGGCAGCGAGGCCGGCGCCTGGATCCGGCAGTTCCAGCAGCAGGTAGAAGCGCCGCGACCCGCGTTCCGCCAGCCGGAACGTCAGGACGCGTTCGGCGCCCGCGCTTGCGGATGACAGGTGGCGTGGCTCGCCCTGCAGCATCGCGGCGCCGTCGAGAGCAGGCGTGCCGGCATCGGCCTCGTCACGAGGGCCATCCACGCTCATGCTGGCGATCGAAACGCTCGCCCGCCCCCCGTCCTCGACCATCAGCACGTCCACGCGTCGCGCCGCGCACAGCGCAAGGATGACGCCCAGCAACGAATTCAGTTCGAGAGACGATCCGACATGCCCCCCGGCACGGGATGCCGGTGACATGCCATCCGCCGCCAGTAGGGTGGCCACTGTTCCTCTCCTGACCCGCCCAACTTTGCGGTTCTGGGTCTATAGGCTGCTTTATTTCCGTCGTTACTGCTACACAGCAAGAAGCTGCCCCGGATAGCCCGGCAAAATTACCTAGGCACTCGGGCGGCACGCCGTTCGAGTCGGGAGGGCGGCGGCGCGGCCGGCGCCGCCTTCAGACTTCGTCGATGCGTCGTTCGCTGTCCGGCAGCAGGGTAAGCTCACGCCAGTCCACCTCCTCTTGGAGGAGGTAGAAGTTCTCCATGCCGATCTTCTGCCCGTCCCGCATCCACGCCAGATCCTCGCGCTGGGCGGCGATGACAGCGAGGCCCAGCTGCCGATAATCGTCCATCTTGCCCGCCGCCGCCTTGTCATCGGGCTCGGCGCGCTTGAGCGCATACAGCTCGCGCAGGCTATCGGCATGAGCGCCCTCGACCCTGCTTAGCCGGTCGATCGCGACCCCCGCGAGCCGGCGGCGAGCCTCGGTCAGCTCGCGCTCCGGGTCCTCCATCCGGTCCAGCCGCAGCAACCGGATCAGGGGCGCCAGGGTCAACCCCTGAAAGACCAGCGTCGCCAGCACCACTGCAAAGGCGCTGAGCACCACCAGGTCCCGCTGCGGAAAGTTGGACGGCAGGGCAAAGGCCGTCGCCAGCGACACGAGCCCGCGCATCCCGCTCCAGGAGACGATGACGCCCTGCCCGATCGTGGCGGGGGGCAAGTCGCCGCGCAGCGGCTCGAATCGCGCGGACAGGCGATTGAACAGCATCACCACCAGGAACCGCGCGACAACGATCGCAATGATCACCAGCCCCGCCACGCCCAGTGCTTCCCACAGCCGATCGGCCGACATGCGGCCCAATATGACCCGCGCCTGCATCCCCATCAGCAGGAAGGCGAGCACGTTGAGCAGAAAGACCACGGTCGACCACACGGCGAAGGAATGCACCCGCATTCTCGGCGAGCCGCCCGCATCCGGCGCGCCTCGTCGGCGATCAGGAACACGTAGCGGTACATGAAGCCCGCGATCACGATCAGCA
>CAKTFL010000360.1 GCA_934555855.1 uncultured Sphingomonas sp.
GTCCCTGACCTGCGTCGCTCCGCTCGCAACGACGGTTCAAGCCGATGTCGTCGTGCTTCAGAAACCCCGCACAACCCGTCCGGGGGCTCTGGGCTCCTGCCTTCGCGGGAGCACGGGATTGTGTCGAAATCGACAGCATGGCGGCTATTCACGGCTTGGCTTGATGCCGGAGCACGTGCGGATGACGGAGCGATCAACCGGATGCTCCGTACAGGCCGGAATGATCGGGCGCAGCCAGCCTGGCCGCCCCTCCCGGTCATACCTCGGCGGCGGTGTAGTTCTTCAGCTCGTCGCCGACGATCCGCACGACGTGAAGGACGTTGGTCGATCCGGGCGTGCGGAACGGCACGCCGGCCATGAGAATGACCTGATCGCCGGCGGCTGCGACGCCCGAGCGCAGCGCCATGCGCTTCGACTTGGCAACCATTTCCTCGAATGACTCGACATCGCGGGTGTGGATGGCGTGGACGCCCCACAAAAGCCCCAGCCGCCGCGCCGTATCCTCACGCGGGGTCAGCACCATGATCGGCACCGGCGGCCGCTCACGCGCGACTCGACGCGCGGTGGAGCCGGACGAGGTGAAGCAGATGATCGCCTTGGCCGACACGGTTGAGGCGATGTTCTTTGCCGCCTCCGCCAGCGCGTCGGCGGTGGTCGGATCGGGGCGCGTCACGGTGAAGTGGACGCGGTCGCCGTGCATGGGATCGCTTTCGACCGACACGCCGATCGCGTTCATCATCGACACCGATTCGACCGGCCACTGGCCGGCGGCGCTTTCGGCCGACAGCATGATCGCGTCGGCGCCGTCATAGATGGCGGTGGCAACGTCCGACACCTCGGCCCGGGTGGGCGAGGGGCTGGTGATCATCGATTCGAGCATCTGGGTTGCGACCACCACCGGCCTGCCCATGCGCCGCGACACCTCCACGATCCGCTTCTGGAGCGGCGGCACCTGCTCGGGCGGCAGCTCGACGCCCAGGTCGCCGCGGGCGACCATGACGCCGTCGCAATGCTCGACGATCTCCTCCAGCCGCTCGATCGCGGCGGGCTTCTCGATCTTGGCGAGCAGCGCCGCCTTGCCGCCGATCAGCTTGCGCGCCTCGGCCAGGTCCTCGGGCCGCTGCACGAATGACAGCGCGATCCAGTCCACGCCCTGGTCCACCGCGAAGGCGAGGTCGGAGCGGTCCTTTTCGGTCAGCGCCGCCATCGGCACCACCACGTCGGGGACGTTCAGGCCCTTGTTGTTCGACAGGGCGCCGCCGACCTCGACGTTGGTCTCGATTCGGTCGGCGTCATGCTCGGTGACGCGCAGCACCAGCTTGCCGTCGTCGAGGAGCAGGCGGGCGCCCGGCTCGATCGCCTCGAAGATCTCGCGATGCGGCAGCTCGACCCTGTTCGCATCACCCGGCGTCTTGTCGCGGTCGAGAACGAAGGTCTGGCCCCTTTCCAGCGTCACCCGGCCCTCAGCGAAGCGGCCCACGCGCAGCTTGGGACCCTGAAGGTCGGCGAGGATGGTGGAGGGACGGCCGAACTGCTGCTCAAGCGTGCGGATCGCCTGGATCACCGCCACCTTGGACTGCTGATCGCCATGGCTCATGTTGATGCGGAACGCATCCGCGCCCGCCTCGAACAGCGCGGCGATCATGTCCGGGTTGTTGCTGGCCGGCCCCAGCGTCGCGAGCACGCGGACCTTGCGGGCACGGGGAGCGATCGGCTTGGTCATGGGAACTCCTGGGTGCCTCTTTCGGTCGCTGCCTCTAAGCCCTATTGCGCCGCGATCAACCGTGGAGCGCTGAAAATGGATCGTTTGGATCAACTCGACGATGCGGTCGCGGCGGCTGCGTTCCGGAGGCTGGTCCGGCATCTGAGGCACCGGACCGATGCACAGAACATCGACCTGATGGGGCTGGCGGGGTTCTGTCGCAACTGCCTGTCCGACTGGATCGAGGAGGCCGGCGGGCTGGGCAAGGACGACGCGCGAGAGACGGTCTACGGGATGCCGCAGGCCGAGTGGAAGGCGCGTCACCAGGCCGAGGCGACGCCGGAGCAGATCGCCCGCATGGCCGAGAGCATGACAAGGAACGCGCCGACGGAAGGTTGAGGGCGGGGTTGAGCGGGGCGGGCTTAACGCCTAGACGCGCGGCCCTGCCGCCGGCGAGCCGGTCGGCATCTGTTTCGAATCAATCTGAAGGAGCGGCGGGCGGCAAGCCCGGCCGCCGGGGTGGGATACATGGCGTCGGATCGCGAAGAACGGAAAGAAGGCATGGGCGGCGGTCACGTCGCCGCGGAAGAGCTGCGGCTGCTGATCGAGCGCGCCGAGCGACTGGAAGAAGAGAAGAAGGGCATCCAGGACGACATCAAGGACGTGATGGCGGAGGCCAAGGGGCGCGGCTACGACCCCAAGGCGATCCGCAAGATCATGTCGATCCGCAAGAAGAAGAAGGAAGAATATCAGGAGGAGGAGGCGATCCTCGAGGTCTATATGCAGGCGCTGGGAATGGTCTGATCCGAAAGCCGCGCTTGCCGTTTAGGATCTCTTACATCTGGCTGGGCGAGGATCGGACATGCTGATCCCCGTCCTCGCTTTTGCCCTCCTGATCAACGCTATGACGGTCGCGGCATTTGCCATCGACAAGCGACGGGCAATCCGGGGCGAATGGCGTTTGCGGGAATCGACGCTGTTGGGGCTGGCGCTATGTGGCGGCAGTCCGGGAGCACTTTGGGCGCGACAGCGGCTGCGTCACAAGACATGGAAGCAACCCTTTGCAACGCTGCTGGACCTTATCGCCATGGCTCATGTCGGGCTGGTGCTCGGTCTGATCAGTGCCTTCGCGGGCTGGGCGGGCTGAGCCCGATCAGGCCGCCTCGCTCGCCGCCGTGGTCCAGCCGAGGCGCGGGATGGTGATGGAGCGTTTGCCCGACAGGTCCGTACGGGTGACGAACAGGTCCCTCGATTCGATATAGCCGAGCAGGCGGCGGACGCGGCCGAGCGAGCTGGTGCCATAAGTGCGGGCGATCGCCTCGTCCGGGGGGCAGGGCTCCCCTTCGCGCGCGGCGCGGGCGACGAGCAG
>CAKTFL010000361.1 GCA_934555855.1 uncultured Sphingomonas sp.
AGGCCAGCTTTCGGGACTAAGACACCCCGCTGATCACCGACAGGGCATGGTTGACGAACCGGTCCTTCTCACCGACCGGCGCGACATAGTGCAGCGCCTCGCGCGCAAGGTCGGGCGAGCCGCCGCGCGCGATCATCCAGGCGGCGAGGTACGGTGCCGCGAGGCAGCCGCCGGCCGTGGCGACCTTGCCGTGCGCGGCGAAGGGGGCGTCGATGACCGTGACGCCGGCCTCGACGACCAACGGCCTGCTGGTGAAGTCGGTGCAGGCCGGCCCCGCGCTGCTGTAGCCGCACCGGGCCAAAGGTGATCGGCGCGCCGATGATGCGGACGGGCCCCGATGTCGCCGCCGTCGCCGAGCCGGCCGCGGTGCATCGCCCGCGTTTCTATCTGACCAACCCCGGCGTGGATAACCTAACCGGCATCTCACTCGGCGCACCGCCTACTCAAGATCGCCGAGGCGCAGGACATGGCTGTCGTCGAGGAGGACATCTTCGCCGATTTCGAGCATGCGGCATCGCCGCGATTGGCCGCGTTCGATGGGCTCGACCGGACGATCCGGTTCGGCAGCTTCTCCAAGTCGCTGTGGGCGTTGGTGCTGCGGGCAGCGATAATCGCCGACATCCACGTGCCGTCGCGTTTAGCAGATAGGAGGCGCGCGGAAGTTGGTGAGCGATGAGGACAGCGGCGGCATAGCGAGGGGGGAGGAAATTCAGGCGCAACAGCGCAATTTGGCGGGGCCGCCAAATTACGGTGCGCCGCCGGTGCCTGATCGGCCGCGGCGGGTCCTCCAACCTGACGGTTTCCGGAAGGCGGTTCGAGGGGGGTATTGTGTGGTCCGCGGGGCGCGTCGACAATCAGGGGCATGTCGACGTCCGGGTCCATCGGTGAAGAGCCTGCGGTGTTCGCGCACCACGTGCGTGCGCTTCTCGCCCGGCAGCGGCGCGAGGACGAGGAAGCGATCGCCGGGTCCCTGAAGCGGACAGGCTTCCACGCGCAGGGCGACGATCGCGAGACCCGAGGACCGCCGCGCCGCGCGTCCACGTCCGGCCGCGAGCGGACGGTGGACTTCCACGCCGCCAGCCCGCTGACCCGCCGCGACCGGCAGACGGGCGGGTTCCGGGTGCCGCACTTCAATGTGAAGGCGGTCGTGGCGATCCACCCGCCGTCCCGGAACGGCGTCGCTCATCCGCGATGCGGCGGCGGGGGAATGACCGCCGCGGCACACTTCGACTATGTGACCGATGGCGCGAGGATCGGGCTCGCTACTCACATCGACTATATCCGGCGAGAAACCGGCGTCGCCGATCCGGCGGGCGAGATGCTGCTCGACATGCTGGACGAGCAGGAGATGCGGGCGGATCTGAACCAGCTCGCCTGCTACACCAACATCCCCGGCGGCTGGGACCGGGCACGCAGCCTGTTCGAGGCCGCCGAGCGCGCCGCACCGCCGCCGAAGTCGCATCTGCTTCAAGCATCGACGGCGCAGGTCACCAGCTTCGAGTATCAGCTGAAGTCCGGCGGTGCCCCGACCTGGTTCCGCGAGATGACCCGGCGATTGCAGGCGGAAGCGGCAGAGGTCGAGCGGGAGGCGATCGAGCGTGGGCGGCCCGCGCGGCATCGCACGGTCACCATCGCCGAGGTGTCTGGCGAGGAAGCCTATGAGCGCCTCGGCTGGTTCGAACACAGGCCGTTCGCTGGCGATCTCGTCTCGTGGAAGCAGGGTCGAACCCAGCGGTCGCAGCACCGGTTCGTCGGCGAACTGCCCGATGGTCTTTCAGCAGTCGATCGCCATGACATCCTGTCGCGCTTCTGCGGCATGTTGGCGGATGACGGCTGGATGGTGGTCGGCGCGATCCATCAGCCCGACCGGCACAATGACCGCCGCAACTTTCACCTCCATGTTGATGGTGTCGATCGCCCGGCCGAATGGCTCGAAAAACCTGGCTGCTGGGATTTCGAACATACCGAGCGCCGAAACGGAAAGGTCACGCATCCCGATCGCCAGAAAAAGGTCCGCTATCCAACGCCACCCGCCGGCCTTCTGCGTGACCGGTTCATCACGATCGTCAATGAGGTGGTCGGCGATCGACCGGACGTCGTGCGGTATCTGCATGGCACCTATGCCGACAACTGCATTGGCCTGACACCGCTCGACCATATGGGGAGCCGCGCGACCGGGCTCGAAGCGCGCGGGATCGCGACTGAGGTAGGATCGCGCAACGCCCGGCGGATCCTCGCCGATGAGGCCGCGGCATGCGAAAAGCGCGCGAACGATGCGGAGGCGGCGCTCGCCAGCGAGCTGGCGCTGATCCGCACCATCGGTGAGAGCGATCTTGCCGTCATGGCCGCGGTCGAACGCTACGAACGGCTGGAACGGCGGCTGATCCGGCGTCGGCTCCAGCGCGAACTCGCCGACGTCGTCATTACGATGGCGCGGTCGCGGGCGGAGACGGTGGTGCATACGCTGACCCCGACCCCGGGGCGCCCCGTGACACCGCGCAAGGGAGACGGCGAACTGCTCGCCGACGCTCAGGCTCACCTCGCCTGGGTCGAGCGGAACAGCCCCACGCCGGATGAGCGGGAAGCGGCACGACGGGTAGAGGAGGCGCTCGCCGCAAGGGCAGCGGATCAGTGGGCCATCGTCCAGTCGGTGACGGCACGTCTCGGGCAAGCGCCGGCCATGGACGCGGTCGTCTACGCTCCGCGCCATAAGGCGCCTGCGGCGGCGGCCACGGCGTCGCAGTTCGACGGTCAGAAGCGGGATCGCCTGCATGCCTGGCTGCGCAAGCACGCCGCTGATAGGGCTCTGCTGATCTTCGACAACGGAGACGCGCGGCTCGGCCACAGCGTTCCAAAGGCGATCGACACGCTGATGCGGCAGTTCGCCCATGAACCGAGCTTCCAGCGGCTGCTGCTGGCCGAACGGCACCGGCGGGCTGATCGCGATTCGCTGTCGGGCTTCGCTCCGTCGAAGGGGACGCCAAGCACATCTTCCGGGTCAGGCAAGCCGCGCCCGATCGAGCATGCGTCGCCTTCGAGTGCGCCGTCCAC
>CAKTFL010000362.1 GCA_934555855.1 uncultured Sphingomonas sp.
GGTTGCGCGTCCTTCGCCAACGCACGGCTGGTGGAGCGGCTGGGCACCAGAGCCATATCGCAGACGGGTTTGCTCGTGCTGATCGCACTGTCGTTCGCTCACATCGCGGTCGACTGGGCGGATGCGGAAACGTTGGGCAGCTATGTGGCGTTCCAGGCGCTCAGCATGACCTGTATCGGCCTGTGCGGCTCCAACTTTGGCGCGATGGCGATGGAGCCGGTCGGCCATATCGCGGGCACGGCGTCGTCCGTGCAGGGTTTCGTCACCAGCATTGGCGCGGTGCTGGTCGGTTCGGCGATCGGCCAAGCCTACAACGGCACCACCTTTCCGCTCGCGGTCGGTTACCTCGGCATCGGTGTCGGTGCGCTGCTGATCGTGCTGGTGGTGGAGGGCGGGCAGCTCTTCCGGGCGCGCATGTTATGAGAGCGCCGGCAACCTGGCATTAATATTCCGGGTGCCAAGGCGGCGGTGGCCGTCGTCACCTGTCCTGTTCGGCGGCGGCCACCTCCTCACCATCAGCTCGGGTGAGCGCTGCTTTCCTGCTCGGCGGGATCGCTCTCGGCAGGCGATGCCGCATCTGCCGGTTCGTCTCGCAACGGGCTGCGTTCAGGGCTTTCCCGATAATCGGCCGGGCTCGGTTCCGAGGGCTTGTGGTTCATCGGTTTGCTCCTTGGTTGAGGGTCCGTTGCCGCTCTCGGCGATCCAGTCGGCCAGCGGCAGTTCGCTGGTCGGGCGGGTTTCGGCCGACATGCTGCCTCGCATGATCTCCAGCGCCCATTCGGTGCGCTGTTCGTCCTCGCTCGCGACGCAATCGGCGGGCACCCACAGGCGATATTCGCGCATGTGCGCGTCGGCGGCGGTGAACAGGATACAGATATCGGCCGCCACGCCCGTCAGGATCAGCCTGCTGACGCCAAGTTGCGGGAACAGGACCGGCAGGTTGGTGGCGTAGAAACCGGAAAACTGCGGCTTGATGACGAAATAATCGTCCTCGCGAGGTCTCACGGCCGCGATGATCGCGCGCCCGCGACTGTCTTCGCGATCGCAATGCTCGACGAGGCGCGAGCGCTCGGAATGCCATTGCTGGAAATTGTCATTGACGTAGACGACCGGCACGCCTGCCGCATCCGCCGCCTCGCGCAGCCGCCGAATCTGGCGGGCGGCCCTTTCCGCCGGGCCCTGCAATTGGCGGCCGCCCTCGAAATCGAGGTCGTTGATCATGTCGATGATGACCAGCGCCGTGTCGCCGGATACTTGCCTGTCTGGGCTGGAATTGCTCATGCCTGCTCCGGGAACCTTGCAGCATCAACCCCGGTAAGTCGCTGAAGTTTCGCCTGATCCATGTTGCCCGTCCGTGTCAGGCGGCCGCGGGCCAATTGTCGGCCGCCAGTACGGGGCGCCGGGCCAGCGTTTCGGCATCCAGGTTGCAGGCGACGCCGGCGGCGGAGAAGGTCACCTCCTCGGGTCGGATCGCGTGCAGCCGCTCGCCGACGCCACCCATACCGCCCTCGCTGACGACCAGATAGGCAAGCTCGGTGCCGGAGCAGCGCATCAGGCCCTCGATGACAATGCCCAGCTTCTCGCCGTCACGCCCGGTCAGCGTCGCGCCCGCAACCGCGCCGATCGGAAACAACGTCGGTACCCGCGCCGCGGCGCTGCGGGTGGTCGCCGTCCGGCTTCCCTCCTCGTAACGGGCCTGCCGTCCCAGCCAGCGCCAGATGCCGACCGCGTTGACCAGGGTCAGAAAGCCGTTGGACCAGAGCAGGTTCTGCTGCCCGGTCCCGATCGCGACGGTGATCCAGGCGAGCGAGCCGACCGTGAACACCACGAAGCCCCAGCCGGTCACCCGCGCGCCGATATTGGCGGCCGTCATCATCGCCGCGATCATCGTCGCTGCCGGGGCGACCCAGCCGGCCAGTTCGAACATGGTGAGGCTTCTCCCGAAACGGTGAAGCGGCACAACGGACCACGGTCGCATATGGTCCCATGTTGTCGGTCGGGGAGCGACCTCGTAGAGCGACGGAATGGCGACGGGGATCACCAGGCGCAGGCTGCTGGTCGGCGGCGGCGCGGGCGTCGGGCTGCTGGTCGCCTGGGGCGTGTGGCCGCGCACCTATCTGCCCAACCTCGCCGCCGGGCCAGGCGAGCAGCTGTTCGGGGCCTGGCTGAAGATCGCGGAGGACGGTCGCATCATCGTCGCGGTGCCGCAGATGGAGCACGGCCAGGGCGTCTACACAGCCTTGCCGCAGGTCGTCGCGGACGAGTTGGGTGCCGACTGGCGCACGGTCGGGGTGGAGGCGGCGCCCGTCAATCCGCTCTACGCCAATCCCCTCGGGCTGGACGAGCTGTTCGGGGGCGCGTTCGACCGAATGCCCGCCGCCCTTGTCGAGCAAGGGGCGAAGCGCGCGACGCTGATGCTGACCGGCGGCTCCAGCTCCGTTCGCCAGTTCGAGGACGATGCGCGCAACGCGGGCGCGGCCGCGCGGGCGCTGCTGTGCCAGGCCGCGGCGAGGCGCTGGGGTGTCGAGCCCTCCGCCTGTTCGACCGAAGCCGGCTTCGTGGTCAACGGACACCGGCGGCTCCGCTTTGCCGACCTCGCCGTCCCGGCGGCGAAGGAGACCGTGCCCGATCCGTTGCCGATCGGGGTGCAGGGGGCAGGCAAGCTGATGGGCCGGTCGGTCCCGCGGCTCGACGCGCCGGGCAAGGTCGACGGATCGGCCAGTTTCGCGGCCGACATCCGCCTTCCCGACATGGTTCACGTCGCGGTCCGGCAGGGGCCGGTCGGCGACAGCCGGCTGGTCTCGGCCGACCGATCCGCCGCCGACCGGGTGCGCGGCGTAGTCGCAGTAGTCGAGAACCCGCGCTGGATCGCGGCGGCGGCGACCACCGCCTGGGCGGCGCAACGGGCGCTGGATGCACTGGCGCCCCGCTTTGCGACAGTGGAGCCGCGTGTCACCAGCGCGTCGATCGAGAGCGCGCTCGACGCGGCGCTGCGGAGCGCGACGCGGGTCACCTTCGACCGGCTCGACTCCGACGGCTGCATGTCGACG
>CAKTFL010000363.1 GCA_934555855.1 uncultured Sphingomonas sp.
GACCACGCCGCCCAGCTGCCACAGGAACCAGCCGACCAGCAGCGGCCCGGCATTGCCCGCGGCGAACAAGGGGCGGAACGCGCCGATCACATGCGCCTCCCGCAGGCGGAAGGGACGTCGATCCTCCGGCTTCAGGGTTTCGGGCAGGAAGAACAGCATCAGCAGCGCATTGGCGGCGGCAAGGGCGGCCGCGATGACGAACGGCGCCCGCTCGCCCCAGTGGCTGACCAGCCCACCCAACGCCGGACCGATGACGAACCCGACCCCGAACGCCGCCCCGAGCAGGCCGAAGCTGCCCGCGCGCTGTTCCGGCGGCGTGACGTCCGCGATGACGGCGCTGGCCGGGCCGAACGTCGCGCCCGCGATCCCGGCGATGAAGCGACCCGCAAACAGCCACCAGATATCAGGGGCGAGCGCCATCATCGCGCAGTCGATCGCGAAGGCACTCATCGATCCCACCAGAACGACACGGCGCCCGAACCGATCGCCGAGATTGCCGAGCACCGGGCCGGCAAAGAACTGCGCGATGGCGAAGCTCGCCATCATCCACCCTGCGACCCGCGTTGCAGCGGGAAGGTCCATATGGCCGAGGCGGGTGATCAGGGTCGGCAGCACGGGCATGATGATGCCGAAACCGATAATGTCGATCGCGACGCCGGCCACGACCAGTGCCACCGCCCTGTTGCGGACGGCGATCATGCCAGAATTCTCGATGATGCAGATGTCATGCCGTCCCCCCTGTCGCCGTCATGGCACAGCGACTGGATGGGGGCGAGCGGAAGCGTGGCTAGACGATCGTGCCGGCCCGCAGGCCTGGGGCCACCGGAAAGCCGTGCCTGTCCAGGCCGGCGACGATCCTGTCATACCCTTGTGTCGAGGCCCAGAACATCGGACCGCCGCGATAGGCCGGCCAGCCGTAGCCATGGACCCACACCAGGTCGATATCTGACGCGCGCTGCGCCTTCCCTTCCTGGAGGATCAGCGCGCCCTCGTTGATCATGGGATAGAGCGTGCGTTCGACGATTTCCTCGTCGGTCACCTCGCGCTGAGGTTTGCCGGTCTTTTCGCGCCGCTCGCGGATGATCTCGGCGACACGGGCAGAGGGGTTGCCGTTTCGCCGTTCGTCATAGTCGTAGAAGCCTGCGCCGCGCTTCTGACCCCAGCGCCCCTCGGCAAGGAGCGCCTCGCGGATCGTGCCGATCCGGGTCGGGTCGCGATGCCATCCGATATCCAGGCCGGCCAGGTCGGCCATCCGGAATGGCCCCATCGGCATCCCGAACTCGACATGGACACGGTCGATCTGTTCAGGAGCCGCACCCTCCAGCAGCAGCCTGCTGGCCTCCGCCTGACGTCGGATCAACATGCGGTTGCCGATGAATCCGTGAGCAACGCCTGCGACCACGGCGACCTTTCCGATCCTGCGCGCAAGGGCCATGGCCGTGGCGAGCACGTCGGAGGTAGTCCTGTCGGCGCGGACGACCTCCAGCAGCTTCATGACGTGCGCGGGGGAAAAGAAGTGCAGACCGAGCACGTCCTGGGGCCGGCGGGTCACGCCCGCGATCTCGTCCATGTCCAGGAAGCTGGTGTTGGACGCCAGGATCGCGCCCGGTTTGGCGATCACATCGAGCCGGGTGAAGACCTGCTTCTTAACCGCCATGTCCTCGTACACGGCCTCGATGATGAGGTCGCACTCGGCCAGGGTGCTCATGTCCGACGTCGGGGTGAGCGCGCCGGTCGTAACCTCTGCCTGCTCGGCCGAGGTTGGGCCCTTCGCGGCGCGCTGTCCTAAGATGCTGCGGATCGCGCCGGTGCCGTTCTCCAGCGCCTGCTGATCGCTCTCGATCAGGACCACGGGAATGCCGGCCGACAGGAAGGCCGCCGAAATGCCGGTGCCCATGGTGCCGGCACCGATCACGCCGATGCGGTGAATCGGGCGAGTGAGGGTGTCGGCCGGGACGTCCTGGATCCTGCGCGCCCGGCGCTCGGCGAAGAAAAGATGGCGTTGGGCGATCGACTGGGGTCCCGCCATCAGGCGCGCGAACTCGGCGCGCTCCAACCGGATACCTTCGGCAAAGGGCAGCGTCGTCGCCTTCACGACGCAGGCGATAGCGGCGGCTGAAGCGTCCAAGCCGCGGAACCGGCGGGCATGGGCCTGTTCGAACCTCGCGGCCATGTCGGGATCGGGGGCAACGCTGCGGGCGGATGCGCGGGGCAGGGGGCGACGGCTCTTGATCTCGTCCGCAAAGGCGAGCGCTTGGGTCGCAAGCGCGCTCTCGCCGACGATGCGGTCCACCAGCCCCGCTTCAAGCGCTTCGCCCGCGCCGATCGGCTCGCCGGTGGCGATCATCCGTAGCGCGACGCCTACCCCCGCGAGGCGCGGCAGCCGCTGGGTGCCGCCCGCGCCGGGGATCAGCCCCAGCTTCACCTCGGGCAGGCCGAGCGTCGCCGAGGGGACCGCGACCCGATAGTGACAGGCAAGCGCGACTTCACACCCCCCGCCCAGCGCCGTACCGTGGATTGCGGCGACGATCGGCTTGTGAGACGCCTCGATCACGTCGACCAGTGCCGACAGGGATGGGTCGGCCACGGGCTTGCCGAACTCGGATATATCCGCGCCGGCAAAGAACGTTCCGCCTTCGCAACGGATCACCATGGCCTCCATCGCGGTGTCGGCGATGCCCTGCCTGATCGCGGCCGCCAGGCCATGACGCATCGTGGCGCCGAGTGCGTTCACCGGCGGACCGTCCGCGACGATGACGAGCACGGTGCCATGGCGGCGGGTGCGGACAAAACCGGTCATGCGGCTCGTTCCAACAGTCGAAATCGGTTCCGGCATGGTTGGCTCAAGATCAACGAAAAGTGCGCGAATAACGTCAAGGCCATTTTATTCCAGGAACTTAGGCGAGCATTCGCGGTTCGGCCCCTACTTAATAGGGAGTGTTGTATGACCAAGGCAATTTCCGCCGCAGCATTGCTGCTGGCGGGCATGTCCGCTGCCGCGCTGGCGCAATCCTCGACTTCGCCCAACGCGGCGCCACCGCCTCCCCCGG
>CAKTFL010000364.1 GCA_934555855.1 uncultured Sphingomonas sp.
GCGCAGCGCCTGGCCTGGCCTGATCGTGATCTCGCGGCTTTCGCCGTTGCGCTTGTTGAGCAGGCCAAGCACCGCGACCCGCTGGGCCATCGGCGTACCGCCGGTCGGCAGCGGCGCGGCGCTGGTGTCCACGGTCTCGATGGTCTGGACGGGGCCGTCGCCGCGGGCCGGGTCGGGTACGAACTCGCCCCCGGCCGGCTCGACAAAGCCCGCCTGCCACCGCTGCCACGCCTGCCAGCCGAACCAGCCCGCGACGATGATCGCCGCCGCCAGCACGGCTGCGGCGATCCAGCGCGCCGGGGTCATGCCCGCTGCCTCATGCCCTGATCCCGGCGCACCGGCCAGGAATCACGCGTCGGGCGTCCACGCTTCGTAATCGCCGGTCGCAGCTGCGCGATGGCCGCCCTTTTCGAGAGCACCCGGCGGGCGATAGGCGAGCGCCGTGCCGGTCATGTTGGGTACGGCGGGCTTCTGCCAGGTCCGGCGCGGCGGCATGGCGAGGGCCGGCACATCGTCGATCTGGTGGTTGAGCCAGCTGAACCATTCGGGCGGGATCCGGCTGGCGTCGTTGGCGCCGTCATAGATCACCCAGCGTCGCGAGCGGCCATAAGGGTCCTTGCCGCCCTCCCAATAGACGTTGCCTAGGTCGTCCGTGCCCATCTGCGTCTTGCCGCGCAGACCGTAAAGCACGGTGCCCCAGCTCGCGCCGTTCCACCAGGTGAAGGGATTGAGGTTGATGCCCATGGAAAAGCGCTTACCCCCGTGTGCGCCCGCCTTCAACAGCCTATCAGGGCTGCCGGGGGAACGTCACCCGATCGCCCTCCGACAGGCCCAACGCCGCCGCCTGACCGCCGACCAGCTCCAGCACCGCCGCCACCGGCTCGCCCGACGATACCGGCTCCTCCGAATAGGGAACGGTATTTTCCGCGATCCGGGCAATCGTGCCGTCCGCGCGAATATAGATGATGTCGAGCGCGGTGGGCGTGTTCTTCATCCAGAAGTTCGCCACCTTCGGCGCACCGCCCTCCGGCGGATAAGGGTAGAAGAGCATCCCCCCGTCCCGCTTCAGGTCGGTCCGGAACATCAGCCCGCGCTGCTGCTCGCCTGCCGTGCGGGCGCTTTCGACCCGCAGCACATGCGCGCCCGTCGCGCCGGCCAGCGTCACCGCCACCGTCCCGGCCCGCTCCGTCGCAGGGTCCGACCGGGCGCAGCCCGCCAGCGCCAGCGCGGTCGCGAGCAGCGCCGAGATCCCGTGGATCACGCTCCATCCTCCTCGACACCGTCTTCTGCGCTCTCTTCGATCGCAACCGCCAGCGCGCCCTTGCGTCCCGACACGATCCTGGCGCGCAGCATCTGGTCCGGCTCGATCCCGGCCAGCCCCGCCCGACGCAGCGTTTCCATGTGCACGAACACGTCGCTGCCGTCGGCATGACGCACCAGGAAGCCATAGCCCTTCAGGCGGTTGAACCATTTCACCGTGACCGGCTCGAACGGGCCGGCCGATTCGATCAGCTCGGTCGGGTCCACCCGGTCCCGTTCGCGCCGGATGCGGGGCTGCGACTCCTCGACCGCCGCCGACAGGTCGATCGAGACGATCTCGCGCGCCTGATAGCCCCGGCCGCGCCGCACGGCCCTAGCCGCGATGCGTGCGCCCTCCGGCAGGCTGCGCCGCCCATGCGGCTGAAGCACGGAAAAATGGACGAGAATGTCGCCAAGCTGCGGGTCGTCCGCGACGGCGAAGCCGAATCCCCGCGTGCCGTCGAACCATTTGATGGTGCCATCCGCCGGGATCAGTTCGCCACCATGCTCAACGCCGGCGACGGCCTCGCCCCCGCCATCATTCCCTGTGTGCGTAGTCTCGCGCATACTCCGTGCCCCCACGGCTTTCTGCTAGCACGGTTCATCGTCATCGCAACGCGCGAGTGACGTCAATTCCTCCCCATGCACGTCATCCCGCGCTTCGCCGGGCGCCATGTCCAGTATCCGGCGCGACAGGGCAAAGCCATGCCCGGCGCGAAGCATCGCCGCGAGCTGCTTTTCACGCAAGGGTCGATCCGCCGGAACGGTCGCGAACGGCCCCAGCCGCCGCCGCCGGGCAAAGGCGAGCGCCGAGGCAACCGATGCGGCCGCGATCCCCGGCGCCACCGCCTCCGCATCGTCGGCCCCGACGCCGGCCGCGCGCAGCGTTTCCCGCACCCGCCGCTCCCCCAGGCCGCGGCGCGCCATCGATCCCGCGCGTGCTTCCGCGAAGGCGCGGTCGTCGACATAGCCCAGCGCCGCCATGCGTTCGGCAAGGGCTGCGGGGTCCGCCGCCGCTCCTTCCCAGCCCCGCTCGCGGATCTTGCGGCGCAGATAATCGCTCAGCTTGCCGCGCGTGGTGGCGAACCGTTCCACGTAGCGCAGCGCCAGGCGCTCCAGTTGCTGGGCATCAAGCGGCGGCGGACGCCGCTCGCGACGGGAGTTGTCGGGCATGTGCCATGTTTGTGCCACACTGGTTGGGAAATGAGAAATGGGATGCCCTACCCAGCGGGCATCGAGACGATTTGAACCGGGACGTTGAATACCATGACCACCGATCGCCAGCCGACGAACGCCCCCGTCCCCAACCCCCTCTCGCAGGTCGTCCCCACGCCGAGCGTCGACGCGCTGCCGCGCCGCTTTGCCGATTTCGGGACGCTGGGCGAGGCGCTGGATTATGCCGCGACCGGCGAGCGCGGGCTGAACTTCCACGACGCCCGCGGCACCCTGACCCGTCCGTACAGCTTTCGCGAACTGCGGGAGGATGCGCTGGTGGCCGCCCGCCGCCTGATCGCGGCCGGCATCGCGCCGCAGGACCGGATCGCGCTGGTGGCGGAAACGGGTCCGGAATTTGCCGCCTTGTTCTTCGGTGCGGTTTATGCGGGTGCCTGGCCCGTGCCGCTGCCGCTGCCCACCTCGTTCGGCGGTCGCGATTCCTATGTGGAGCAGCTGCGCGTCCAGCTCGCCAGCTGCGATCCGACCATGCTGATCTATCCCGCGGAGCTGGCCCAGATGGCTGGCGAGG
>CAKTFL010000365.1 GCA_934555855.1 uncultured Sphingomonas sp.
ACGATGGCCGAGTCGCGTTTGCGGCCCGCCGCCGATTCCAGGCTGGCGCGGATGCCGGTGACGACGATCTCGTCGTCGTCTCCCCGCTGGGCGATCATCGCATCGGTCGCCTGATTCGTAGACGGCGTGGTGGTGTCACTGGTCTGCGGGACGACGCCGGCCTGGGTGTCGGCCGCGACGACGGCGAGCGCCGGCCCCGAGAGCAGAGCGATGGCAAGTGCCGCTGCGCTGCTGCTGACGCGGATCAGGGCGCGCGATGCGGACAAGGGCTTGACGACCAGCTTCATACATTCCCCTCCTCTAAGCCCGACTGTAATGGGGCCTTTATATCTTACATAATGCATATTCCACGATGCGACAGGCGACAAGAGCGTTGTGCTAATTATAATATCTGTTGTTATAGAGGGCACAGGTGGCGCCTGCGGGTTTGTATGAGGGATCAAATGACGAACGGGGTGGCGGAGGATCGCGGCTATCGCGTCGTCGTGGTCGGCGGTGGCAGCGCGGGTTGGATCGCGGCGTGCCGCATTGCCGCGGCGCACCAGGATGTGTCGGTGACGCTGGTGGAATCGCCGACGACCCCGCCGATCGGGGTGGGCGATGGGACCTTCCGTCAGGATCACCCTGCTGGTATCGCCGGACATCGCAACGATCGGCGTCGGCGAGGGCACCTGGCCGACGATGCGCAACACGCTGGCGGGCATGGGGATCGCCGAGGCCGACTTCATCCGCGAGGCCGATGCCGCCCTGAAGCAGGGCGCCCGGTTCGTCGGTTGGACGCGCGGCGCCGACGACGCCTATTACCATCCGCTCAATCCGCCTATCGGGGCGGGCGCGGTCGATCTGGCAAGCCGCTGGGTCGGCGGGGGCGGCGGAGGTGCCAGTTTCGCGGACTGCGTCGACTTCCAAGCTGCACTCTGCGACGCGGGCCTCGCACCCAAGAAGATCACCAGCCCGCAGTTCAGCGGCATCGCCAACTATGCCTACCACCTCGATGCGGGTAAGTTCGCCGATCTGCTGCGGCGGCACGGCACGGAGCGGCTGGGCGTGCGCCACATCCGCCAGGATGTGACGGCGGTCGACCAGACGGGGGATGGCGACATTACCGGTTTGCGCCTCGCCGACGGATCGGTGCAAGCGGGCGATCTGTTCGTCGACTGTTCGGGGTTCAAGGGGCTGCTGATCGGCGGCGTCTATGGCGTCGGGATGCGCGATCACAGCGACATACTGTTTGCCGACCGCGCGCTGGCGCTTCAAGTGCCCTACGACACGCACGACGCGCCGATCACCTGCCATACAGTGTCGACCGCTCAGTCCGCCGGCTGGATCTGGGACATCGGACTATGGTCCCGGCGCGGCATAGGGCATGTCTATTCGAGCGCGCACATCAGCGACGACAAGGCGGAGCGCCAGCTGCGCGCCTATGTCGGGCCGCAGGCCGAGGGGCTGACCGCGCGGCGGCTGACCATCAATGCCGGGCAGCGCCGAACCTTCTGGCAGAACAATTGCGTCGCGGTCGGTCTGTCCGCCGGGTTCCTCGAACCGCTCGAGGCCTCATCGCTGATGCTGGTCGAGGTGGCGGTGGACGCAATCGCCGATCGCCTGCCGCGTACCCGGGCCGCGATGCGCGTTGCCGCCCGGCAATTCAATGCGGCCTTCGACCATCATTGGGAACGTGTGGTCGAGTTCCTGAAACTTCATTATGTCCTGACCAGGCGCACCGACAGCGACTTCTGGCGCGACAATGTCGCCGCGGCGAGCGTGCCCGACGGTCTGGCGGAACGGCTGGAGCTGTGGCGGGCGCATCCTCCCGGCACCGCCGATTTCCCGCACGCACCCGAGGTGTTCGGCTGGCCCAGCTATCAATATGTGCTGCACGGGATGGATTTCGAAACCCGCTACGCCGAGTTCGCGCCGCCGCCCGGCCGGCGCGCCGAGGCGGACCGGCTGCTCGCCCGCGCCGCCGGGATGAAGGCGGAGGCGGCGCGCACGCTGCCACGGCATCGCGAGCTGCTCCGCGCGATCCGCGACCACGGGCTGCAGACGGTATGAGCACCGTCGTGCCCCTTTCGGCGCGGCGCCATGCCGGGCTGCGCCTGTCATTCCTGCCCGGCGGCGGCGCGATGCGCTATGCGCTGCTCGGTCTGTCTGAACTGCCGCTGGCAGTCGCCGACTTTCCCGTCTGCCTCGCCAAGGACGGCCAGACCGGACGGTTCGACCTGATCGCGCTCTTGTCGCTGACCGAACCGCGTAACCTTTTCCGGATCAATGAGCAGTGGCAGTCGACCTATCTGCCCGAAGCGGCGCGGCTGGCACAGTTCCGCCTGTCCGCGCAAAGCGAAGTCGGTCTGGCTGTCGACGAGGCGAGCGACGGCTGGGCCAACGACGGCGAACCGCTGTTCGTGGGCGGGCGGCCCGGTGCGGCGCTCGCCGCCGTGCGGCCGGCATTAGAAGCTCTGGTGGCGGACGTGGAGGCCGCGCGCGCCATGATCGAGCGCTTCGCCGAGCTCGACCTGATTCGGCAAATGACGGTGGTGCTGGGCCGCGGCGACGGAGAGGAAGCGCTGGAGGGCGTCTACACGCTCGATCCGGAGGGGCTGGCGACGCTGGCCGATGCCGATGTGCTCGACCTGTATCGCCGCGGTTTTCTCGCCGCCGCCAGCCTCATGTCAGCGTCGCTGGCGCAGGTTGAGCGGCTGCGCCAGCTCCACAACGCGACGAGCAGCGTGCCGTTCGACCGGGCGGAGGTCGATCTCGCCTGACCGCGCCGCGTCGGCAGGGCCTTTGCGAAGGTCTCGGAGGGGTTCGTCAGATCAGACGCATCGGCTGGTAAGTCAGACCAGGTAGCGGAAGCGCATGCGCCGCCCGCACAAGCCGGCTCGCCGTTTCACTACTTCAACTCGTCGCTATAGCCTTCTCTCGTTCGTAAGCGCCTACTAGGTGTCTGATTCGACGGTTTGATGGTGTGATCCTTTCGTTGGAATGGAAGGAAGCCGTATGGGCAGGTCCGTCACGGGAGCGCCACGACCACG
>CAKTFL010000366.1 GCA_934555855.1 uncultured Sphingomonas sp.
GCCCATACCAGCGGCGGGTTTCATGCTGACCACTCATCCTTTCGACGACGACAAGCTGCGCGAGGAGTGCGGCATCTTTGGTGTTTCCGGCAGCGAGGGCGCGGCTGCGCTCGTCGCTTTGGGGCTTCACGCGCTCCAGCACCGGGGGCAGGAGGCGGCCGGGATCACCAGCTTCCACCACAGCCAGTTCCATACCCATCGCGCAATGGGCCATGTCGCCGGCAATTTCGACCGGGACGAGGTGATCCGCTCGTTGCCGGGAGAGGTGGCGGCCGGCCATGTCCGCTATTCCACCACCGGCGACACCGCGCTGCACAACGTCCAGCCGCTCTATGCCGAGTTGCAGTCCGGCGGTTTCGCGATCGCGCATAACGGCAATATTTCCAACGCGATGCGGCTCCGGCGGGAGCTGGTTCGGCGCGGATCGATCTTTCAGTCCACCTCGGACACCGAAACGATCATCCACCTTGTCGCGACGTCCAACTATCGCACCCTGCTCGACCGTTTCATCGATGCCCTGAAGCAGATCGAGGGCGCATATTCGCTGATCGTGATGACGCCGGAGGGGCTGATCGCCTGCCGCGATCCGCTCGGCATCCGTCCGCTAGTCATGGGCCGACTCGGCGACGCCTATATCTTCGCCAGCGAGACGGTGGCGCTCGACGTGGTTGGCGCGACGTTCGAGCGGTCGATCGAGCCGGGCGAATTGGTCATCGTCCAGGGCGGCACGTTGCGGTCGATCCGCCCGTTCGCGCCGGTCGCACCGCGGCCGTGCATCTTCGAATGGGTCTATTTCTCGCGCCCCGATTCGATCGAGGGGGACCGCTCGGTCTACGACGTCCGCAAGAATATCGGCGCGCAGCTCGCGGTGGAGGCGCCCGTGGACGCCGACCTCGTCATTCCGGTGCCCGATTCGGGCGTGCCGGCCGCGATCGGCTATGCCCAGCAATCGGGCATTCCCTTTGAACTCGGCATCATCCGCTCGCATTATGTCGGTCGCACCTTTATCCAGCCGGGCGACAAGGTTCGCCATCTCGGCGTGAAGCTGAAGCACAACGCTAATCGGGCGCTGATCCGGGGCAAGCGCATCGTGCTGATCGACGATTCGATCGTGCGCGGCACCACCAGCCTGAAGATCGTGCAGATGATGCGCGATGCCGGCGCGGCCGAGATCCACATGCGGATCGCCAGCCCGCCGACGCGGCACAGCTGCTTCTACGGTGTCGACACGCCCGAGCGCGCGAAGCTGTTGGCGGCCAAGCTCGACCTGGGCGGCATGACCGAGTTCATTCACGCCGACAGCCTGGCGTTCGTGTCGATCGACGGGCTGTACAAGGCGCTGGGCGAGGCGCGCCGGGCCGACATCCGGCCCAGCCATTGCGACGCCTGCTTCACCGGCGATTATCCCACCACCCTCACCGACCAGGATGAAAGCGCGGAGGTCGACCAGTTCGCGATGCTCGCCGAACGCGTGATGTGATCCGGCCGCGTCAAGCTCAGGGACGACCTTATTGACCATCCTCAAGGACAAGCTCGCACTGGTCACCGGCGCCAGCCGCGGCATCGGCGCGGCGACCGCCATCGCACTGGCCGCCCGCGGCGCGCATGTCGTCCTGACTGCCCGGACGGCGAGCGGCCTTGAGGAAGTGGAACAGGCGATCTTCGACGCGGGCGGCTCGGCGACGATCGCACCGCTCGACCTGACGCAAAACGACTCGATTGCCCGGCTTGCCGGGGCGGTAACCGAGCGCTGGGGCGCGCTGGACGTCATGGTTTTGAACGCCGCGCAGCTCGGTTCCCTGTCGGCGGTCCCTGCGATCGATCAGAAGGAGCTTGCCGCCCTGCTGACCCTCAACGTCAGCGCGCCCGCCGCGATGATCGCCGCGTTCGACCCGCTGCTCCGTCGCTCGGAGGGTGCGCGCGTGATCGGCGTGACCTCCAGCGTCGGCCGTACGCCCCGCGCCTATTGGGGTGCTTATGGCGCCTCCAAGGCGGCATTCGAGACGCTGCTCGGCGCCTATGGCGACGAGATGGCGGCGATCAGCCGCGTCCGGGTTGCCGTGATCGATCCGGGTGCTACCCGCACCCGGATGCGAGCCCGCGCGTATCCGGGCGAGGACCCAGCCTCCGTAAAGGAGCCCGCTATTGTCGGCGAGCGGATCGCCGAGCTGGCTGCAGCCGGCTTCGACGCCGGTCATCGCGAACGCGTCGAGGGATGAGCCGGCCGAGCGACACCTGACTGGCTTCCGCCCGGTCGGACCGAGCAGCCTGCGCGGGCGACGATGGACAGAGCGGCACCAGGTGTTTGGTTCAGGCAGGTTGAGGCAGCCCTCCTCTCGTGCACCCGCGATGGCGGGGGTCAGGTCTGTGCTCCCGTCTGCGCGGGAGCATATAGAAGGAAGTGAGTGGCCGATCCGAATTTCCTCAACCTGCCTGGATCACGGTCCAGCCACGCCCCGCACACTCACCAGGTCCGATACGCTCGTCACTCAGTCAAATCGGTCAACCGAGTTGATGAAGGCCAAGGCCGATGTCATCAGCCTCACCGCACCCGAACGGGCAGGCGCTTGCGCCGGGCCGCGTTTCGACCGAAGCAGCGCGAAGGGGGAATAATCATGGCCATCATGTCCGACCGCTGGATCCGCGAGCGCGCGCTTGCCGGCGGGATGATCGAACCTTTCGTGGAGGCGCAGCGGCGGGAGAATTGCATCTCCTACGGCCTCTCTTCCTACGGCTACGACGCGCGGGTGGCCGACGAGTTCAAGATCTTCACCAATGTCGACAACGCCATGGTCGATCCCAAGGACTTCGCACACAACAGCTTCGTGGATCGGCAGACCGATGTCTGCATCATCCCCCCGAACAGCTTCGCGCTGGCCCGCACCGTGGAATATTTCCGTGTGCCGCGCGACGTGCTGGTGATCTGCCTCGGCAAGTCGACCTATGCGCGCTGCGGCATCATCGTCAACGTCACGCCGCTCGAACCGGAATGGGAAGGTCATGTGACGCTCGAAT
>CAKTFL010000367.1 GCA_934555855.1 uncultured Sphingomonas sp.
TCCGTCGACCACGTCGTCGTGGAGCAGCGTCGCGGTGTGGATGAACTCCACGGCGGCGGCGAGCCGGTGGTGGCGCCGGCCGGTATAGCCGATCAGCGCCGCGCTGGCGAGCGTCAGCATGGGACGCATCCGCTTGCCCCCGCCCGCGATCAGGTGACCGGCCAGTTCCGGGATCAGCGGGATCTCCGACTCCATGCGGTCGAGGATCACGGCGTTGACCATGTTCATGTCGCCCGCGATCAGTGCCATCATCGGCTCCAGCGATGGCTGCCGACGCGCGCCGGAGGGGGAGCCGGAGGGGGTGTCGAGGCGGTGCACGGTCGCGGTCATTGCGCGTCGCCTTGGCGCGGTGGTCCGGCGAACGCAACCCCGCCCCGTCTCGCCTTCGCCCTTGCCCGATGGCGCACACCCCGGCATGTCGGGCGAAAGGGAGGCGCCGATGACCGACACCGTGCTGCAGGGCTATCGCAAGAGCATCGACAATATCGACGCGGCGCTGGTCCACCTGCTTGCCGAGCGGTTCAAGGTGACCCAGGCGGTCGGCCGCTACAAGGCGGAGTCGGGGCTGCCCCCCGCCGATCCCGGCCGGGAGGATCGCCAGATCGCACGGCTGCGCGAACTGGCCGAACAGGCGGAACTCGACCCCGAATTTTCGGAGAAGTTCCTGCGCTTCATCATCGACGAGGTGATCCGCCACCACGAACAGCTGCGCGGGTAGAACGGCCCTATCCTGACCCGTGAGACGCGGCCCAGGCTGCGAACAGCTCGGGCCAGATCGCGGCAGGCTTGCCCGCCGCGCCGCGGATGCCGAAGCCGTGGCCGCCCGCGGCGAACAGGTGCGTTTCCACGGCGACGCCCGCTGCCTTCAGCGCGGCGCGCATGTCGATCGTGTTGCCGGCCGGCACCGTCGTATCGTCCTCGGCATGGACCAGGAAACAGGGCGGCGTGTCGCCACTCACATTGGCTGAAGGGCTGTGCGCCCGCTCGGTGGCTGGAGTGGCCGCCTTGCCGATCAGCAGCTCGCGTGAGCCCGGATGCGCGAGCGGTGGGCGCATCGACTGGACCGCATAGATAAGCGCGCACAGGTCGGGCCGCGCGCTGAGGCGATCGGCGGCATCGACCGGCCGGTACACGCCTGCCCCGAACCGCGTAGCGAGGTCGCCGCAGACATGCCCCCCGGCCGAGAATCCCATTGCGGCGACCCTCGCTCGATCAATGCCGTAGCTGTCCGCGCGAGCCCGGATTAGCCGCATCGCGCGTTGTGCGTCGGCGAGCGGCACATCGGCCGCATCGCGCCATCCCTCGCCCGGCAAGCGGTAGAAGAGCACGAACACCGTCCAGCCGCGCGCCGCCAGCCAGCGGCCGATCTCATACCCCTCCTTGTCGATAACGATGCGGGCATAACCGCCGCCGGGCGCGACCAGCAGCGCCGCGCCATTGGGCCTGGCTGGCCGGAACACAACCAGGCGTGGGCGCGCGATGCCGGCGACGAACCGATCCGGCAGGCGTGGGTCGGCGGAGCGGTTGACCACCCTTTCAACCGGCAACCCGTCCAGCGCGCCGGGAGCCTCGCCGGGCCAGAGGTCGATCGTCTCCGCCGGGTCGGGCTCCGGCAGGCGCTCGCCCGCGTGACTCGGCGCAGGCGTCTGCGCAGCGACGTGACCGGCCGCGAATGCGCCGGCGAGAACGGTCCGACGGTCGATCACGTGACGGACACCGCGGGCATGTCAGGTCCCCGGCTGGACATAAGGCACTCGCGCGAACAACTCCCGTTGCCAGCGACGTGGATCGTTCTCGATCCGGCTGCGCGCGTCCACGATCAGGGTCGCCCGCGTCTGCCGGTCGTAGGGTGACCAGCGCGGCAGGCCGGCGCCGTTCGGATCTCCCGTCCGCGCGAAGGTCACCAGGCGCTCCTGAAGGGCGCGCGAGGCAGCCTGTGCGTCCGCTCCCGTCCCGGTCTGTGCCCCTTCCGCGCCGAGCGTGCCGAAGGCGAGCGGGATGTCGATCGTGTGCAGCGCCCCCCGGCGCGGGTCGGTGCGGGACGCAAAATCGACCTGATAGACCCAGGCGGGCACTCCGGCATCGGCGCGCGCCTCCGCCTCGATCACCTGCCCCGGCCAGCTGCGTCCCGCCGTGGTCGCGTCGTACAGAATGTCGCCGGGCGACCAGTCGGGAAAGCGGGCTCGATATTGGCCGACCACCCATTCGGGCAGAATGTCGACGCGCAGCTCGGGCGCGAGGCGCTGGCTGAGATTGTCCCAGCCGATCCCCGCCATCCTGGGGCCATCCGGGTCAAGGAACGCGCCCGTTTCCCGGCGCGTGTTGCCCAGGATCAGCGGCACGCGGTTGCCGATCGGATTGGCGTCGGGCCAGAAGGGATGCCGGTTCAGCCACTTCATGTCGAGGACCGGACCCATATAGACGCCACCGCCCATGATCGGATCGATCGCGGCGAGTCCCTCGGCCAGGCGTCCGGCCGGCATGGCAAGCAGGTCGGCAGGCGTTCTCGCCCCTACCCTGCTCATGAAGGCGCGGGCGCGCTCGGTGGCGTGCAGCGGGCCGGAGGCAGTGACCTGCTGCCCGCTCATCGTCATGGCCCGGTGGAACAGCCCGGTCGCAGCGGACATTCCGAGCATGGTCGCGATCTTCGCGCCACCGCCCGACTGCCCGAACACGGTGACGCGGCTCGGATCGCCCCCGAACGCGGCGATATTGTCACGCACCCATCGCAGCGCGAGCAGGATATCGAGCTGGCCGGCATTACCGCTGTCGGCGAAGCGTGGGTCGATTCGCGCGAGGTAGAGATAGCCGAACACGTTCAGGCGATGGTTGATCGTCACCACCACGCAATCGCGCCGAGCCAGGGCCGTGCCCTCATAGAGCGGGCTCGACCCGCTGCCGCCCGAATAGGCGCCGCCATGAATGTAGAACAGCACTGGCTTGGGCCGGGCAGCGCGGCCTGTGGTCCAGACGTTGAGGAACAGGCAATCCTCGGCGGTGGGCGTGCCGTCGCTG
>CAKTFL010000368.1 GCA_934555855.1 uncultured Sphingomonas sp.
TGGTGTACAGTCCGCCCTGCCAGCCGCCATAGCCGCGGTCGAAAAAGGCCCGCCCGTGGCGCACGTCGATCTGGTAGCCGAAGCGGTCCAGCTTCCCGAACACCATCTGGCCGCCGATGCGGGCGCCGACCTGTTCCGTGACGGGCCGCCCGCCATACCAGCGCCGTGCATAGACGCCCTCCAGCGACATGCTGCTGGTCTGGCTCAGCCGGTATTCGCCGCCTGCCGCGCCCTGGACGACATAGTCGTCAAAGTCGCTGCCGTCGTAATTGGTCCCGTTCGCGTCCAGTTCGGCCAGCGCGGACACCGTCCTGCTGACGGGCAGGCGCAACCCCGCCGACAACTGTCCGGTCTGGCCGACGCCCGAATGAGCTTTCGCCTCGTCGTTCAGCTCCGCCTGCAAAGGCGTGTCGCCGAGCAGGATCGTGATCGACTGGGCGGAGGTCGCGTTGTTGATGTTGGTGTCGGGCGCAATGCCGACATTGATGTCCAGCCGCCACGCCCGCGAGCTGCGGATCGTGTCGCGAGCCGTGCGGATCGTCCGAGCGATCTGTTGCGGCAGGTCCGCGTCCTGCTGAGCGATGCGAAGCTGACGGTCGGCGCTGGCTGTCTGCTTGAGCGCCAGCAATGCCTGGGCGAGTTCCAGCCGCACCCGCGTCTGACGGGGATCGTCGGCCAGGATCGCCTTGAACCGCTCAGCCGCCTCGGCATAATTGCCGGTGCGCGACGCGATCAGGCCCGACAGGAAGCCCGTCTGCAACTTGAAGCCGGGAGCCTGGCGCAATGCCTCGATCAGCGGCGCGGCTTCGCGATACTGGCCCGCGCCGACCAGCCGCTCCGCCGCCGACAGCAGCTGGGGCGGCGTCAGCCTGATCTGGCAGCTGCCTGCCGCGCAGGAGGGCTGCGGCTGACTTTGCGGCTCGGCCCTGGCCGGACCGGCAAGGCCGAGCGCCGCCGCCGCTGCGGCGAGCACCGCGAAGCGCATGAACTGTGCCTCCGACGGTCGTCCGCCGCCTTACTTCCGGCCGCCGACAAAGCCGCCCAGGATATCGACGCGCTGATTCGGCACGCCGCCGATGATCCGGAAATTGCCGCCGATGTTCTTGGCTTCCGGACCATAGAAGGTGCCGTCGATGGAACTGGCCCCCGCGCTCGTCGTACCCGCGCTAATGGAGGTGAAGTCGACCGGGGTGGCCACGCCGCCGTTGCTGAAGCCCGCGGAGGCGAACTTGCCCGCAAAGGCGTTGGTGCCGGACGCCCAGCTCGCCGTCCCGCTGGCGGTGAATGTGGAACCCGACGCGATGGCGAGCGCCTGGTCGGAAACCGGACTGTTCTGAACATACGCCGGGCCAACCTTGCCGGTCAGGCTCAGGCCGACGCTGCGCTTGCCGAAATCGACATCCACCGCGCTGGTGCCGTCGAGCCATTGCTGGACCGGCAGCGATCCGTCCTTCTGACCCATGATCGTCGCCAGGAACTGGCCCTCGAAGCGCGCAGTGCCCTTGGTCGGGGTCTGAAGGACGGACGATTGTGCGCCGAACACCATCACGCCCTGTTCGGACAGACTGTCGGTGTCCTTGCTCTCGTTGCGCTCGAACCCCGCCAGCGAGACGAACGCGCCGGCATTGTTGGGCCTTTGATAGAAGAAGGTGAGAAGAGTCTCTCCGTCCAGCACCGTCAGGTAATTGAACCCGGCAAGCAGCGGCACCTGACGCTCGACATAGGGACTGTCGGCCGTGGTCCGATGGCCTGGGTCCTGGAACGTCAGGTCGCGGCTGATCCCCGCCTTGGCATCGGCGAGCTTCATCACGAAGATGCCGTCGCGCGGATCGTAGCTGATCGTGCCGCTGGGTGCGTCGACGGTGCTCGCGTTGCCCCGATACAGCGTCGCTCCCTTGTCGTCGACCGAGAAGGAATGCATCGCGCCGAGCGCCTTGAAGCTGGTCGCCGCCGTAACGTCGAACATGTTCGCCTGGCTGGTGGTCGAAGCGGGCGTGGGCGTCGGTGTAGGCGCTGGAGTTGGCGTCGGCGTCGACGTCGAACCGCCGCTGGCCGCACTCCCGCCGAAGGATTCGACGCCGCCGCCGGCGCCGCCACAGGCGGCAAGTGCAAGGAAAGGCAGCGACAGCATGGCAAGCTTAAGGCGCATCAGAAAGGTCCCCCTGACCCGGATCTGTATGACCGGGACCTATCGGAGGAGGGTTAAACGACCTTTAATGGCGCGCGCCGGCGTCACCGATGTTTGACGTCTCAGCGGTCTTCGACAACATGTCGCAACCCGATCGGATATCGGGCAGGAGAGAGGACCGCCATCGTGCTGATGACCCAGACCATGCGTTGGTTCGGCCCGGCCGATCCGGTCCGCCTGGTCGACATTCGCCAATGCGGTGCGAGCGAGGTTGTCACCGCGCTGCACGAGGTGCCTAATGGCGTCGTATGGGGCCGCGACGCGATCGCCGCGCGCAAGGCGGAGATCGGGGCGGCTGGGCTCGGCTGGACAGTGGTGGAAAGCCTGCCCGTGCATGAGGGACTGAAGACGCGCGGTCCGGATTGGGACCGGCTGATCGACGCATACCGGCAGAGCCTCCGCAATCTTGCGGCCTGCGGCATCACCGTCGTGACGTACAACTTCATGCCCCTGCTCGACTGGACCCGGACGGACCTTTCCTATCATCTGCCAGATGGCGCGCTGGCGCTCCGCTTCGAGCTGGAGATGGTCGCTGCCTACGACCTGCACATCCTGCAACGGCCGGGCGCCGAGCACGACTATGCGCCGGACACGATCAAGGCTGCCAGGCGGCGCTTTGCCACGATGGGCGAGACGGAGCGGATCGCGCTTGAGCGGACGATCATCGCCGGCCTGCCCGGCAGCGAGGAAAGCTTCACCAGCCCGGCCTTCCTGGCGGCTATCGACGGCTATGCGGGCATCGACGCGGATCGGCTGCGCGCCAATCACCACGCCTTTCTCCAGGCGGTCTGCCCCCTCGCCGACGAGCTGGGCATCAAGC
>CAKTFL010000369.1 GCA_934555855.1 uncultured Sphingomonas sp.
CACCGGCTTCGTCGGTGCATCCGGCCATCCTGCTGCCCCGGCAGGCGATGCCGCCCAGGCTTCCGGCGTTGAGCCCGGCGGACTCCTATGACATTGTCGCGATCGGCGCCTCCACGGGCGGCATCCACGCTCTGTCGGGCCTGTTGCGGGCGTTGCCGCCGACCTTCACCCTGCCGATGCTCATCACCCAGCACCTGCCGGTCTCGTTCATGCCCTATTTCGCGGCCCAGTTATCGGTCATGGCGCGGCGGCCCTGCGACGTGGCGACCGAGCGGATGCGGCTGCGGCCCGGACGCCTGGTTGTCGCGCCGGGCGACGCTCATATCCGGGTGGTGCGCCTTTCCGACGGGGGCGGCGCCATCCGCCTGTCCACGGAACCGGCGGCCAGCGGCTGCCTGCCCTCGGTCGATCCGATGTTCGCCTCCATCGCTGCCGCCTATGGCGACCGGGCGCTTGCCGTGGTGCTGAGCGGGATGGGGCGCGACGGTTCGGAGGGCGCGCGCCTGATGCACGAGGCGGGCGCCTGCGTGATCGCCCAGGACCAGGGCAGCTCGGTGGTTTGGGGAATGCCGGGCGCGGTCGTCGCACGCGGCATCGCCGACGCGGTGCTCGATCCGGAGGCGATCGGCCGGCTGATGGCTGACCGGCGGAGGCCGTAATGCCGACATCGCCCGCAACCCTGCCCGGCTCGGCCCATGCGCTGGCGGTTCTGACCCAACTGCTGGAGGCGCGCACCGGCCAGCAGATTTCCGGCTATCGCTCGTGGCGGATCGACACTGCGCTGAAGCCATTGCTGCGCGAGCGGCAGCTCGACACGCTGGACCAACTGGCGGCGGCACTGATAGTCGGACACGACCCGCGCCTGGCGGACCAGATCGTCGATGCGCTGGTCAATGGCGAGACCTCGTTCTTTCGCGAAGCGCCGGTGTTCGACACGGTGATGGAGGCGGCCAGGGCAGCGGAGGCCGACGGTCGCCGTGCCCGGATCTGGAGTGCGGGCTGCTCGACCGGGCAGGAGCCGCTGTCGCTCGCCATGCTGTTCGCCGAACGGCAGGAAGCGGAAGGGCTGCCGATGCCGGATATCGTCGCCACCGACGTGTCGGAAAGTGCGTTGGCGCGCGCCCGTGCCGGCCGGTTCAGCCAGTTCGAAGTCCAGCGCGGCCTGCCGATCCGGCGCGCGATCCGCTGGTTCGAGAACACGCCGCAGGGCGAGTGGATCGCGGATCGGGATCTGGTCCGCCATGTGAGTTTTCGCCCCCTCAACCTGGTGGCGGAATGCTGGCCGCCGGGCAGGTTTGACGTGATCCTGTGCCGCAACGTGCTGTTGTACCTGTCGACCGAGCTGAAATCCGCGGTGTTTGCGCGCCTGGCCGGCGTGCTGCGTCCGGGGGGGCTGCTGGTGCTTGGCGCCGGTGAGACGGTAATCGGCCAGACGGATCGGTTCGAGCCCAGCCGCCGCTTTCGCGGTTTCTACGAAGTCAGCCCGACCGAGGCGCGCGCCGCCGCCTGACGGCTTACCCCGGCAGTTTACTTTGCCGCGCCGCTTCGCCAAATCCAGCATCGACCGGGGTTAAGCGTGGGGGTGGCGGGCGCGAATGAGGATCATCGACACGCCGTCACCCAATTGGGACGAGCGCAGCCTGCCGGTTTCGATCATCGTCCTGCACTATACGGGAATGCAGGACGCCGAGTCGGCCATCGCCCGGCTCCGCGATCCCGAGGCGAAGGTGTCGTGCCATTATCTCGTCGCGGAGGACGGAACGGTGCTCCGCATGGTGAACGAGGACAAGCGCGCCTGGCACGCCGGCCGCAGTCATTGGCGCGCGATCGACGACGTGAATTCGGCGAGCATTGGCATCGAGATCGTCAATCCCGGCCATGACTGGGGCTATCGCCCGTTTCCCGACGAACAGGTGGCGGCCGTGATCGCCCTGGTCGACGACGTCAAGCAGCGCCACGGCATTACCCGCGGCAACATCGTCGGGCATTCGGACATCGCCCCGGCGCGCAAACGCGATCCCGGCGAGCTGTTTCCATGGGCAAAACTGGCGCGGCTGCGCCTGGCGCTGCCGCGGCCGACCCGCAACTTGATGGACCCGCACTGGACGGAAGCCGGTTTCTGCCTGGCGCTGGAGCGGTTCGGCTATGACGTGACTGACCGGATGGCGGCCATCATGGCGTTCCAGCGCCGCTTCCGCCCCGAACTGATCGACGGGGAGATCGATGCCGAATGCCGCATGATCCTGCTCGCCTTGCTGCTTCCCAAGCCGCAGGGGGATGAGTAAGGCGGTCCGCGCCAGAGGGTCGGGCGACCGCGTCGTGCTTTGTCACGCCGAGGAAAGTCCGGGCTCCACGGAACAACGGTGGCGGGTAACGCCCGCCGGGGGCGATCAGCGATGATCGTCCTTAGGGACAGTGCAACAGAGAGCAGACGGCGTTCGCTTCGGCAGCGTCATGGTGAAAGGGTGCGGTAAGAGCGCACCGCGCGCCTGGTAACAGGGGCGGCACGGTAAACCCCACCGGGAGCAAGACCGAATAGGGGCGGCACATGAGCGTGTTCCCGCTCGTCGCCCGGGTTGGTTGCTGGAGACGGCGCGCAAGTGTCGTCCGAGAGGAATGGTCGCACAGCTCCGCACCGGAAACGGGAAGCGGGGTGGACAGAACCCGGCTTATAGACCCTCTGGCGCCCTGCGTGAGGCGAGCAGCGATGCTGCCCGCCGGCGCGCTGCTTTGCCGCTCGCCTCGCGCAAGGCTCTTTAGATTGCGCGTTTTTCCCCCTACATGCCCCTGCCATGGCGCGACAATCCCGATCACCCGACTGGGGCTTTCCTCGCTGGCGGGGCTATGGTGCCGGCCGCGAAGCCAAGCCGGTGCGATTGTGCGATCGGCATGGCTGCGAACAGCCGGGCGACTGCCCCGCGCCCAAGTCCCCCAACAGCCCGGACCGCTGGTATTTCTGCCAGTCCCATGCGGCCGAGTACAACAAGGGCTGGGA
>CAKTFL010000370.1 GCA_934555855.1 uncultured Sphingomonas sp.
ACCCAGCCGGCCCGGCCGGCGGCCGACATGCAGGCCGTTCTCGACGCCATGATGGCGCTGGGTGCCAAGCCGATCGAAGAGCTCACGCCGGTCAAGGCCCGCACACAGCCGACCGCCGCCGACGGCGCCCATGCCGTGATGCGCCGTCAGGGCATGTCTACCGCTCCCGACCCGGCGGTGACGACGAAGGACGTCCCCTACGGCTCCGACCCGATGCAATATGCGCGCATCTATCGGCCGGCGGCTGCCGCGGGCGGGGCGAAGCTGCCCGTAGTCGTATATTATCATGGCGGTGGCTGGGTGATCGCCGACGTCAACGTCTATGACGCGACGCCGCGCTTGATGGCCAAGCAGCTCAACGCGATCGTCGTGTCCGTCGAGTATCGCCACGCGCCCGAGTTCAAGTTCCCCGCGCAGCATGAGGATGCCGCGAACGCCTATCGCTGGGTGCTCCGCAACGCGGCGAGCTGGGGTGGCGACGCCTCCAAGGTCGCGCTGGCCGGCGAGAGCGCGGGCGGCAACCTGGCGGTGGCCACCGCGATCTACGCCCGCGACAATGGTCTGACCGCGCCGCTGCACATCCTGTCGGTCTATCCGATCGCCAACAGCGACATGACCCTGCCGTCGAGGCGCGACTCGGCCAATGCCAAGCCGCTCAACACGGCGATGTTGAAGTGGTTCGGCCATTATTACTCCAAGAGCATGGCCGACATGCAGGATCCGCGCATCAACCTGGTGAAGGCGAACCTGCGCGGGCTGCCGCCGACGACCATCGTCAACGCGCAGATCGATCCGCTTCGCTCCGATGGCGAGACGCTGGCGGCGGCGATGCGTGCAGCCGGCGACCAGGTCGAGCAACGCACCTTTTCGGGGGTGACGCACGAGTTCTTCGGCTTGGGCAAGGTCGTTCGCGGCGCCTATGACGCGGAAAACTACGCCATCGGCCGGATGCAGGCCGCTTTCACCAAGTGATCCAATGCGGGCCGGCGTGATGCTCGGCCCGACCGCCACGGAGTTTTTGTCCATGAGAATGATGTTGCTTGCGGTTCCCGCCCTGATGACCGCCTTGCCCGCGGCCGCCCAGGTCATGAACCCGACCGAATATGTCGCCACTGCCGGCGCCAGCGACCTGTACGAGCGTACGTCCAGCCAGATCGTGCTGGAAAGCACGGCCAATCCCAAGATCCGCCAGTTCGCGCAGATGATGATCGCCCATCACGCCAAGAGCACGGCGGACGTGAAGGTCGCCGCCGCCAAGTCGCGGGTCGCGGCTCCGCCGCCCAGCCTCAATCCGCTCCAGACGGAGCGGGTCGCCGAGCTGCGCGCCGAACAGGGGCCGGCCCGCGATGCCGCCTATGTCGCGCAGCAGAAGGCGTCGCACGGCCAGGCGCTGAACGTGCAGAAGGCTTATGCTGCGGAAGGCACCGCGCCCGCGCTGAAGGCGGCCGCGAAGAAGATCGTGCCGGTCGTCCAAAGCCATATCGAGATGCTCAAGACCATGTAATCGTGCCGGCGGAGAAGCGGGCTTTCGCGCGCTTCTCCGCCGATTGCCGACCGAGGCGCGAGGCGGCTGGCCGATGCGGACGCGCCAAGCTACGGTGCCGGCATGGCACATGACGGCACGACCGAGCCCGACACCTCTTTCTCCGACAAGGTCACCGGATCCGTGACGCCGGCGCCCGGCGCCGAGCCGGTCCGCGTGGCGGAACGCCGCGACCGCCTGCTCGCCGGGCTGACGCTGGTGGCGACGATCGGCCTGATCCTCGCGGTGCCGTTCGCGCTGAAATCAGGCGCGGAGTTCTTCATGCCGCTGACGGTGGCGCTGGTGATCGCCATCGCGCTGGTGCCCGTTCTGGAGTGGCTGGAGCGGCGGCGGGTGCCGTCGGCGCTGGCGGCGATCCTGTGCCTAATCCTGTTCATCGCGGCGGCGAACATAGCGGTGGCCGCGATCGTGGTACCGGCGACCGACTTCTTCCGGCTGCTGCCGAGTCGGATCGGGCGGATCCAGAGCAACCTCGAACCGCTGCTCGACCTGTACACCAACCTGGAGAAATACGCGAACCGCACCCTGCGTGCGGTCGCGGACGCGCCAATCGGGCGGCAGCACAACGCGGCCGTGGCACCGCCCAGTTCCTTCCTTGAGCTGGCGGCTACGTCCGCTCCGGCGGTCATCGTGCAGGTGCTGTTCGCGATCCTGGTGATCTTCTTCTTCCTGTCGGGATGGACCCGCATGAGGAAGCGCACCATCGCCGGCCGGTCGAGCTTCGACGGCGCCATGGCGACCGCGCGCGTGATCCAGGACGTGGTCGACGACGTGTCGGCCTATCTCGGCACCATCACGGTCATCAATCTGGTTCTTGGCGGCATCGTCGCAGGGGCGCTGTACCTGCTCGGTATGCCCTATCCCGTCATGTGGGGCGGTATCGTCGCGCTGTTCAACTATATCCCCTATTTCGGGCCGATCCTGGCGGCGTTCCTGCTCGGCATCGGCGGGCTGATGACGTTTACCGACATCTGGACGGCGCTGCTGCCGCCTGCGCTGATGTATGGCTTTCACCTGGTCGAGGCGAACGCGATCACGCCGCTGGTGGTCGGGCACCGGCTGACGATCAGCCCGCTGCTGATCCTGGTGTCTCTGAGCTTCTGGGGATGGGTTTGGGGCACGACGGGGGCGTTGCTGGCGGTTCCGTTGCTCATCATCATCCAGACGGTCGTCAATGCCGCCGGCAAGCCAGATATCGCCGGTTTCCTGTTCGAGCACGGCACATTGGTGCAGCCGGTGCGCGAGCGTCGGCGCTGGCCGTTCGGGGGCGGTGAAGAAAACGTCGACAGGGCCGTTGACACCCCCTGATCGCTCGCTTAGTTGGCGCGCCTCAACGCTTCCAAGCGGGTGTAGCTCAGTTGGTTAGAGCGCCGGCCTGTCACGCCGGAGGTCGCGGGTTCGAGCCCCGTCACTCG
>CAKTFL010000371.1 GCA_934555855.1 uncultured Sphingomonas sp.
GGGCGCCTGACCTTCTGACGAAGGCGAAAACGGGGAGGGGACATGCGCCTCTCCCCGTTTTCGTATCCGGCCGGGATCGTTCCGCGGCCGGTTGCTCCTTGCGGATCGCGCGCCTAAGGTCCGCGCCGCTCCTGACCCGCCTTCGAGAAAACCAGCCCACATGATGCCTGCGCCCCGCTTCAAACGTATCCTCCTGAAGCTGTCGGGCGAGGTCCTGATGGGCGATGGCAAGCTGGCCATCGATCCGGAAGTTACCGCGCGCGTCGCCGGTGAGATCGCCGACGTCCGGAACGAGGGTTATGAGCTGTGCATCGTGGTCGGCGGTGGCAACATCTTCCGCGGTCTGTCCGCAGCCGCCAAGGGCATCGAGCGGGCGACCGCGGACTATATGGGAATGCTGGCGACCGTGATGAACGCGCTGGCGGTGCAGAACGCGCTGGAGGCGATCGGGGTCGACACCCGCGTTCAGTCCGCAATCCCGATGGCCAGCGTCTGCGAGCCGTTCATCCGCCGCCGTGCCGAGCGCCACCTGCAAAAGGGCCGCGTGGTGATCTTCGCGGCTGGGGTCGGCAGTCCCTTTTTCACCACCGATTCCGGCGCTGCGCTGCGCGCGGCTGAGATGCAGTGCGACGCCCTGTTCAAGGGCACCTCGGTCGATGGCGTATACGACGCCGATCCCAAGAAGGTGCCGACCGCAACGCGCTATGAAACTGTCACGTTCAGCCGGGTGCTGTCCGACGACCTGAAGGTCATGGACGCCTCGGCAGTGGCGCTGTGCCGTGACAACAACATTCCGATCGTGGTGTTCAACATCCGCGAGCACGGCAATTTCGCCGCCGTGCTCGGCGGACGTGGCGTGTCCACGATCGTCCAGACCCAGGAGATGGCCGATGCCCGCCTATGACAAATCCGATCTCGAGCGCCGCATGGCCGGCGCGGTTGAGTCGCTGAAGAGCGACCTGGCGGGTCTGCGTACCGGCCGCGCGTCCACCGCGCTGCTCGATCCCGTGACGGTTGAGGTCTATGGCAGCCACATGCCGCTTAGCCAGGTCGCGACCGTGTCGGTGCCGGAGCCGCGGATGCTGTCGGTCCAGGTGTGGGACAAGTCGAACGTCAGTCCCGTCGAAAAGGCCATCCGGTCGGCCGGACTCGGCCTAAACCCGATCAACGACGGCAACACGCTGCGCCTGCCGATCCCGGATCTCACCGAGGAACGCCGCAAGGAGCTTGCCAAGCTGTCGGGCCAGTATGCGGAAAAGGCGCGTATCGCCGTCCGCAACGTCCGCCGCGACGGGATGGACAGCCTGAAGGTAGACGAGAAGAAGGGCGTGTTCGGCGAGGACGATCGCAAGCGCCATGAAACCGACATTCAGAAGCTGACCGACAAGACCATCGCTGACGTCGACTCAGCCGCGTCCGCCAAGGAAAAGGAAATCCTGGGGAAGTGACGGGCGAACAGCTCATGCTGTTTGGCTCATGCTGCGGGCATGAGCGGCCCGGCGCTCATCGGAGCGGCGGACTGTGAGTACCGCGCCCATCCTTTCCTCCGTTCCCGCGACCGCCGTGATCCCGCGCCACGTCGCCATCATCATGGACGGCAACGGCCGCTGGGCGAAGAAGCGCATGTTGCCCCGCTTTGCCGGGCACAAGGCGGGCGTGGACGCGGTTCGCCGCGTCACGCGCGCCGCGCGCCAGCTTGGGATCGAGGCGCTCACGCTTTACGCCTTCTCCTCCGAGAACTGGCGCCGGCCGGAACAGGAGGTCGGCGACCTGATGGGTCTGCTCCGCGTGTTTATCCGGGCGGACCTTCAGGAGTTGGTCGAGGAGAACGTCCGGCTTCGGGTGATCGGCGACTATCGCCGGTTCGCCCCCGACCTGGTTGCGCTGATTGACGATGCGATGGCGCGGACGGCCCATAACAGCGGCCCCGTGCTCGCCATTGCCCTGAACTACGGCGCCCAGGCGGAACTGGTCACTGCGGCGCGCAGGGCTGCGGCGCGGCTCTCGCCCGACGAGATCGACGAGGCGGCGATCGAGGCGGAGCTGGAGACGCGGGACCTGCCGACGCTCGACCTGCTGATCCGCACATCGGGCGAGCAGCGTTTGTCCAATTTCCTGCTATGGCAGGCGGCCTATGCCGAGTTGTTGTTCGTGGACACGCTGTGGCCCGACTTCGACGGCGAGGCACTGGCCGAGGCGGTGGCGGCATTCGGACGCCGTCAGCGGCGTTATGGCGGCCTGTGACCGGGGCACCTGCAGCAAAGCCGCCGTCCGATCTGGCCGTTCGCGCGGTCGCTGGTCTGGGCCTGATCGCGCTGGCGACAGCGGCCCTGGCGATGGGCGGCGTGTTCTTCTGGTTGCTCTGCGTCGTTGCTGGCCTGTTCATGATGGCGGAATGGTCGGATCTTCATCACGTCCCGATCCGGTACAAGCGGCTTGGCCAGTATAGCCTGTTCGTGCCGCTGGCACTGATGGTCCCACCGCCCGGAGCCGGACCCAGCTTCCTGACGCTGGGACTACTGGCGGGGGCTGCGTTCTTCATCGTCATCGTCACCAGCCGGCGAGAGCTGGCGCTTGGCACTATCTATGTCGGCTTGCCCATCCTGTCGCTGCTGCTGTTGCGTCATCAGGCCGATGGGATCGTCTGGACCCTGTGGGCGCTGTCGCTGGTGTGGGCGACTGATATCGGCGCGTATTTCGCTGGCCGCGCAATTGGAGGGCCCAAGCTCGCGCCGCGGATCAGTCCATCCAAGACATGGGCCGGCCTGATCGGTGGCGTGATGCTGGCCAGCCTGTTGGGGGCGGTATTTCATACATGGTACGGCCTGCCGCTGAGGATGGCGGCGGCAACGCCGGTTCTTGCCGTGCTCGCGCAAGCCGGGGACCTGTACGAAAGCTCGATCAAGCGGCGCGCCGGCGTGAAGGATTCGGGCACGCTGCTGCCC
>CAKTFL010000372.1 GCA_934555855.1 uncultured Sphingomonas sp.
AGCTCGGCGACGGCGCTTCTCCCGACAGGCCCAGTCCAGCCAGGATGCCGCGGGCAAGGCTGGTCTTGCCCACCCCCAGCGGCCCCTTCAGCGCGATCACGTCGCCGGGCCGTAGCCGATCGGCGATGGCGCGGCCCAGCCGATCGGTGGCCGCCGCATCGGGCAGCAGGATCATCGGCGCGGCAGCTCTACCGTCACCAGGGTCCCCTGTCCCGGCTCCGAGATCAGCGACACGGTCCCGCCGTGCGCCTCCACGAACTGCTTGGCGAGCGGCAGGCCGAGCCCCAGCGCCCGTTCGCCGGTGGCCTTCATCTCGGGCTCCGCGAACCGGTCGAACGCATGGGCGACCCCCGCCGCGTCCATGCCCGCACCGTTGTCGGATACCACGATCCGCGCGAGGTTCGCGGTCCCGTCGGCATGAAGTAGGATGCGCCCGCCAAGCGGCGTCGATTCCACCGCATGGCGCAGCAGATGCTCCACCGCCTCGCGCAGCCGGCGGGCATCGCCCGTGACCCGCCCGGCCGAACGGACGATCTCCACCGCGAAATCGAGTTGCCGCCGCTTTGCCGCGGGTGCGATCGCATCGGCCGCGGCGCGTACGACCTGCGTCAGGTCCACGTCCACCCGCTCCAGCTGCGCATCGTCGTCGTCGCCGCGGGTCAGGTCGAGCACGTCGTCGACCAGGTGCCCCAGCCGCCCGACCGACTCCAGGATCGCCTCGACATAACTGTCCGCCTGTGCTGGCAGCTTGCCCGCATATCCGCCGTGCAGCATCTCCGCGAAGCCGCTGATGGAGGTCAGCGGCGTGCGCAATTCGTAGCTCATGTTGGCGACGAAGTTGGTCTTGACCCTGTCGGCCGCTTCCAACGCATCGGCGCGGTCGCGCAACGCCTGTTCGGCGCGGCGGCTGTCGGTAATGTCGAGCATGGTGAAGAGCGCATTGCCGTCGGGCAGCGGCACCGCCGCGAACTCGAAGTGCCGCCCGTCGGCAAAGGCCACGCGCCCGCCACGCTGCTGGCGTTGGACGGTTGCCGCGCGGACGTATTCGGGGATCAGGGAAGCGCGGTTGGGTGTCGCGAGCCGCGCGGCGGCGGCCTCGGCAAAGGCGTCCACACGCGGATGGCTCGACAGGAACTCCTCCTCGAACCCCCAGAGCGCGCGGAAGCGGTTGTTCCAGAGCTGGAGCCGTCCGTCGGCGGCGAACACGCCCAGCGCCTCGAACAGGTTGTCGAAGGTGGCGGTGCGCACCCGCAGCAGGGTATCGCGCGCGGACGCCAGCTGTACCTGCTCGGTCCGGTCCTCGAATATTAGGAGCAGCCCGCCGTCGGGCAGCGCCTGCGCAACCACGCGGATGTGGGCGCCGCCGGGCAGGTGCCAGTTCTCCTCCGCCGCCTCACCCCGCGGCACGAACCACTCGCGCCGCTCCGCTTTCCAGCCGGGAAAGTCGCGCACCTCCGGCACCCGGTTCGCCTCGCGCATCCGCTCTAGCAGCCGGTCGAATTCCGGCCGGTCGGCGAGCCATTCGCTGCGCATCGCGAAGAGACGGCGGAACGGCTGGTTGCAGAACACCAGCGAGCGGTCGGGGCCGAACTGCGCGACCCCCGCCGACAATCGGTCGAGCAGCGCGCGCTGGGCATCGGCGAACTGCTTCTCGCGCACGCGGGACTGTTCCAATTCCTCCACGTCGATCGCGAAACCGGCGACGCCGCCTGTCGCCAGCGGCACGTCATGGAGGTGGAACATCCGCCGGGCGCCATCGATGGTAGCCGGCAGCAGCTGTTCGTGCGGCCGCCCCGCGTCCCGCGCCGCCGCCGCCCCGGCCAGCGGGCCTCCCCGTCCGGACCCTTCAACCAGCTCCAGGGCGCGCGACACTACGTCGGCGGCATCCCGCCCCTCGACGGCCTCGACATAAGCGGAGTTGACCATCGCCAGCTTCAGGTCGGGCGCGCGATACCACATCGGCAGGGGCGCCGCCTCAATCAGGCCGGTCAGCGCATCGAACGCCTCCGACAGCTGCTCCGATTCGGTCGAAAGCCGGGTGATCTCGCCCTGCGCATCGGTGGTGTCGAACACCCACACCACCACCGCGCCCGTGGCCCCCAGTCCCTCCGGCGCGCGTTCGCCCCGGAAGCTCAGCGTCCGGCCGGCGTTCAGCGGCCGGATCGCACGCGAAAAGGGTTTGGCCGCGCGCTGGGCCGCGGCGACATCCGCGGTCAGCGCCGAGAGGTCGTGCGCCGACAGACCGGCGCCGTCGCTCGCCAGTTCGGCCAGGAAGCGCGGCATGGCCGCCAGCCCCAGCCAGTCCACCAGCCGCTGCGGCAGGTCGAGCCGCCCGTCGGCGCGGACAGTCATCGCAAGCGCCGGCCCGGCGCGCAACAGCGCCTCGCCATGCGCCGCCGCCGCGCGGATCGCCGCCGCCCGTCCCGCCAGACGCAGGCCATGGAACAGCATCGCCCCGCTGCCGAGCAGCAGGAGGAGGAGCACGGCCCCCAGCACGGCCGCACCCCCGGTGCCGAGCGTCATCATGCAGGTCGCCGTGCTGTCATCCCGCCCCGTCTAGCAAATCGGGCGCGGGGGGGAACCGGGGAACTGCCCGTCGCGACGCCGGGACGCGACGGGCGGATCGATCAATACCGATAATGGTCCGGCTTGAACGGCCCCTCGACCTTTACACCGATGTAATCGGCCTGCTTCTGGGTCAGCGTGCTGAGCTTCACGCCCAGTTTCTCGAGGTGCAGCGCCGCCACCTTCTCGTCCAGGTGCTTGGGCAGGACGTAGACCTGGTTCTGATAGTTCTCGCTCTTGGTCCACAGCTCGATCTGCGCCAGCACCTGGTTGGTGAACGACGAGCTCATCACGAACGACGGGTGGCCGGTGGCACAGCCCAGGTTCACCAGTCGCCCCTTGGCCAGCACGATGATCTGCTTGCCGTCCGGGAAC
>CAKTFL010000373.1 GCA_934555855.1 uncultured Sphingomonas sp.
TCGGCCAGGTCCCCCGCCGCGACGACGCGCCGGGCCGCCTCCGCCGGCTCGACCGGGCGGCCCTCCAGCGTCGCCGCGGTCATCGATCCGCGGCCGATGTCCTCCACCTGCCGGTCGATCGCGGCGAGGCTGCGGTGAAGCGCCTCGATGCGGGCGTCCAGCGCGGCGATCTGGCGCCCGACCTCCGCGGGGCGGGTGCGGTGCAGGCGATCGGCGATGATGTCGACCGATTCCTGGAATTGCTTCAGCCCGTCGCGATCGCTCTCGACCAGGCTGACCGCCAGCGGCCGCACCGCCGGCGGAAGCTTCTCGCGCAGGACCTTGAGCGGCGGCGCCTTCTGGGCGGTGACCAGCACGCGCTTTCCCTGCGCCAGATAGTGGCTGATGATGTTCGCGATGGTGTGCGTCTTGCCGGTTCCGGGCGGCCCCTGCACCACCACGCCGGGACGCGTCGCGAGGCGCTGGATCACCTCCACCTGCTCGCGATTGAACGGCTTGGGAAAGAACAGGTCCTCCCCCGACCCGTCCGACGAGGTGATGCCGGGAATCGTCGAAACCCCGCGATAGCTCGGATATTCCGACGCAACCGCCGCGTCGGCCGGCGGCTCCAGCAGCACGCGCACCGCCAGGGGCAAGGCATCGGGCGTGTCGATCCGCTCGATCCCGGCCCGAAAGCGATGCAGGTCGTCCATCAACTGGGTGGCGCGCCGCGTGCGTTGCAGCAGCACCCAGCGGTCATCGACCTGCAAGGTGTCGCCGCCCGGTGCGCGCCGTTCGCCCAGGTCAGGCAGGTAATGGCCGTCGGGATCGAGCAGCGCGACCGCGCGGCGGAGCACCGGCGCGAAGGACTCCGTGTCGAAGGGGTTCAGCCCGTCGCCTTCCAGCCCATCAAGGTGCCGCTGCGTACCCTTGCGCCATTCGTCGACCGAAGGGGCCTCAAGGGCATCAAGGGGATCGCTCTCGATGCTGGGCGGCGTCTCGACGCGCGGGCGGACCTCGATCGTGTGTGTCCGCTCGTTGATGGCAAGCTCGACGGCCACCGCCAGCAGCGGGTGGTTCAGCGTTGCGCCGCGATGCTTCCAGCGCGCGATGCCGATGCCCCAGGCCAGCTCGATCGGCTGTTCCGATCCGCCGTCGAGCAGCTGCCGCAACGAGAACAGGCCGTTGTAGAGGTCGATCGCGTGCCGGCGGGGCCGTTCCTCCAGCACCCAAGGCGACCATATCTCGCGGACATACCCCGCCAGCAACGCTTCCAGGCGAGTGCGGTCGGGGTGCTCGGCAAGCCGTAGGGTCGCGTCGCCGTTTGCATCGTCGTTCGGGATCTCGCTGCGCAGGGTCGGCTGCACGGTGACGTCGTCGGCCAGGTCGATCCAGGCACGCAGGGCCGGGTCGCCGGGCGCAGGCGGGGGGCGGCGCACCAGCCGCTTGACACTCAGCCAGACGTGATCGTCATCGTTGCGGACGTTGACCAGCACGCCCGGCAGCTTGATGATGTCCTCGCCGGCTTTCCGGAAGCCGCGATGGTCGGCCATGTCGAGGATCGTGGGCAGGCGATCACGCTCCGTCGCCTCCACATAGTTCAGCAGCGACAGCAGGCGCTCGATTGCGACGTTCATTCCTGGGGCGGCGCTCCGACAACGGGGTTCAGGGGCCATGTCTGGCGCAAATCCCGTTCCCGTCCAACCATCTCGGGCCGAAAGAACCAGATCGAATGCGAAGTTCGGCGAGCCCATTGCGACTGCCCGGAGAAATGGCCTAGCCTTTGCGCATTCCGCCGGGGACGGCGCCGGAACGGAGGATTGGCTTGGTCACGACGGACCTGCAACAGGGGGGCAATGCCTCCGTTCCCGGCAACGCGCTGACGGTCGGGTTCACGTGGCCGGCGCCGGGGCGCGACGTCGATGCCGATGCTTCGGCCTATCTGCTGACCGGGGCGGGCAAGGTCCGCTCGGATGCGGACATGGTCTTCTACAACCAGCCCCACGGCGGCGGCGGCGCGATCCGCTTCGTTGCGGGTGGCGGCAACGGCAGCTTCGAAGTCGATCTGCCACAACTGCCCGCCGAGATCGAGAAGATCGTCTTCTGCCTGACGATCCACGAGGCGCAGGCCAAGGACCAGACGCTGGAGCTGCTCGCCGGAGCCTGGGTCAGCGTCGCGCCGACCGGCGAACCGGCGGCGCTGCGCTTCGCGCCACCGCTGGCCGGCGCGCGTGAGGCGGCAATGGTCTTCGGCGAACTTTATCGCCGCGGCGACCAGTGGAAGTTCCGGGCCGTGGGACAGGGTTTCCACGGCGGGCTCGCCCCACTCGCGCAATCGTTCGGGATCGACGTGGCGGAGGACGTGGCTCCACCACCGCCGCCGCCGGCTCCGCCACCGCCACCTCCGCCGGTCAGCCTCAGCAAGGTGACGCTGGAAAAGCCGGGGCAGACGGTCAGCCTGGAAAAGCGCGGGGCGAGCTTCGGCGAGATCACGATCAACCTCAACTGGTCGCGCGGGCGCAAGGGCTTCTTCGGCGGCGGTACGGCGATCGATCTCGATCTCGGGTGCCTGTTCGAGCTCGCCGACGGTCGCAAGGGCGTCGTCCAGGCATTGGGCAGGGCCTTTGGCGCTTTCGCCCAACCGCCCTTCATCGCCTTGTCGGGAGACGACAGGACCGGCGACGTGTCGGGAGGCGAGACGATGCGGGTCAACGGGGCTCAATGGGGGCAGATACGGCGGATCGCGGTGTTCGCCAACATCTACGACGGGGTGCCCAACTGGCGGCAGACCGATGGTGTCGTGCTGGTCACGATGCCCGACCAGCCGCCGATCGAGGTGCGGATGACCGAGGGCCGCGACGATCGCCGCCTGTGCGGCATCGTCCTGATCGAGAACGACGGCGGCCAGGTGAAACTGACGCGGATCGTGGATTAC
>CAKTFL010000374.1 GCA_934555855.1 uncultured Sphingomonas sp.
GCGATGAAGCGCTCGTCCGGGCTCCACCAATAGCCGGTGCGGCGGTCCATTTCCTCCTGCGCGACGAACTCGGCCTCGCCCCAATGGACGGTGTCCTTGCCGTCCGTGGTCAGCGCCCGCGCCTCGCCGCCAGCCAGCGGCTGCACAAACAGGTTGTGGTCGCGCACGAAGCTGACGAAGCCGCCCATCGGGCTGATCGCCGGGTTCAGCTCGCCTCCCGGCTTTGCCGTCAGCTTGCGAACATTGCCGTCCAGCCCGGCCAGGTACAGGTCCCCATCCAGCGGCACCAGGATCGACTTGCCGTCCGGCGCCCAGTCGTACTGGAGGATGCCGGTCTTGCCGGTCAGCGAGCGGTCGCGCTCACGCTGCATCTTCTCCGCCTCCGACAGCTCGGCGCCGCTGCCGACCTTCTTGGAATCGACCAGCATCCGCTCCTGCCCCGTGCGGGTGTCGAGCGCCCACAGGTCGAAACGGCGACGCTCGTCGGCGCGCGGGCGGACGGAGGTTACCAGCGTACCGTCGGGCGAGAAGGCCAGCGCCTGCGGCTGCTGCCCCGACAGGTCCGGGCTCGCGAACAGCCGCTCCAGGGTCAGCTCGCCCGGCTGGGCTGCAGGCGCGACGACGGGCGCGCCCACCTGCTGCTGGGCAGGCTCAGCGACCATGGCGGCGGTCCCCATCAGGGCAATGGTCAACAGGGTCAGACGCATTCATGAACTCCGTCGCGGCACCGGGCACGCGGGTGAAGTGGAGGAAGTGGAGAACTGGCGCAGCATCGCCCCGGACGGGGATGGAAAAGGAGCTGGACAGGCGAGCGGACACCCGTCGCTCGTGGCAAATAGTCGCGTTGTAGGACAGCGGAAAATGAACCGTCAGCTGGTGGGAACCGTCATCGCCTCCATCGCCGCCGGCCGGCCCCGGAAAGGCAACCTCCGACCCGCGATCATCGATCGCCACGCCCATTCGACCGGCGCCGTCTGGAACCGCCGCACCCAGGCATTGGCGGCGAGCAGGAGAACGACGTCCACGGCTAGCGCCACCGCCATCAGCGACGCCCAGCTCAGCCGTCCGTAAAGGTGAAGACCGAACGGCGAGAAGACGCCCCAGAAGACGATCAGCGTCTGACAGACGTACAGCGACAACGCCGTGCGCCCCGCCGCGACGAACGGCGACAACAGGCGACGGCCGCGCACCGTGCCGAGAGCCAGGTGGACGAACGCGACATGCCCCAGCGTCGTCGCAAGGCGGGCGAACTCCTCCAGCCCCAGCCCGCTCGCCCCTGCCCCGCCCGCAGCCAGCATCGTCCCCGCATTACCGGCGCGCAGCACCAGGCCGATCAGATAGCCGCCCGCGAGCAGCCTCCAATAAAACCCTCGATCGCGCTGACCCTGCAACACACCCCAGCGGAACAGGGCGATCCCGACCAGCATCGTCGCGGTAGCTTCCCATATCCAGAACAACGGATAGCCGAGCGCCAGCAGGAACAGGTAGACCCGGCTTTCCGCCATCAGCCATTCCACCCGCCCACCCCGGCGCGCGCGTTCAAATCTGGCGCCCTCGGTCATCAGACGCGCCTTTTCGGCCTTTTCCTCGCCCTGGACGGACAGCGCCTTTCGTTGATCGGCGGTCAGCGCGCGTCCCGCGGCCCGGCTTGCCTGCGCCCCGGCGATCAGCGAAGCCTGGCGCGCGTCCTGGTACAGGCCGATCGCGCCGGTGACCGCCAGGAATGCGGCGAAGCTCAGCCCCGGCACCAGCAGCCAGCGCGGCCGCCAGCGACGGAGCGAAAACGCGATCATCGCCGCGATCCCATAGGTGTGGAGGATGTCGCCGAACCAGCCCAGCACGAATATGTGGACCAGGCCAAAGCAGAACAGCACCAGATTGCGCCGGTAATAGCCGCTCAGCACCTGCCAGCGGCGGCCCGCCCCGGCCGCCGCCCGCTCGGTCAGGATCACCATGCCCGCGCCGAACAGCATTTCCAGCATGGCGCGCGCGGTGCCCGTCACCAGCACCTCGCGAACGGACCAGGCGATCTGGTCCAGCGGTGTCCAACCCGCCAGGCGGGGCTGGAACTCGGTCAGCAGGTTAACGCCCATGCCGTCGACGTTCAGGAACAGGATGCCCAGGATCGCGATCCCGCGCAGCACGTCCAGGCTGGCGATGCGCGGTGCGCCGTCCGGCTCGGCGGCGGTAATGCTGGCGTCGGTCATGCGGCTTCCCCCGAAGCGTCGCCGGCCTGGATAGCGCGGACCGGCCGAAACGACAAACGGCCGCTCCTCCGCGGGGAGGAACGGCCGTCCGTTCGGCTGATGCCGTGAATTACTCGGCGGCTGCGACCGTCTTGGCGGGACGGTTGTCGCGGCGCTCGGCGATACGAGCCGACTTGCCGGTGCGGCCACGCAGGTAATACAGCTTGGCGCGACGCACAGCGCCCTTGCGGACCACCTCGATCGAATCGATGTTCGGCGAATAAAGCGGGAAGACGCGCTCGACACCCTCGCCGAACGACATCTTGCGGACGGTGAAGGAGGAACCCATGCCCTTGTTGGAGCGGGCGATGCACACGCCCTCATAAGCCTGGACGCGGGTGCGGTCGCCTTCGACCACCTTCACGCCGACCTTCAGCGTGTCGCCGGGACGGAACTCCGGGATCGCGCGGTTGCCGGTCAGCTTGGCGATCTGCTCCGCCTCGATCTGCTGGATGATGTTCATAACGATCAGTCCTCTTCGTGCCGCGCGCCAGAGGGCGACCCGACCCGAGCGCCGACATGGCGCTCCCAAAGGTCCGGCCGCCTTAGCCGTGTATCGGTCTCCGCCTGGGCCAAACGCCAGGCGGCGATCCTCGCATGATCCCCCGATCGCAGCACTTCGGGGATCGTGCGCCCTTCCCATTCCACAGGTCGGGTATATTG
>CAKTFL010000375.1 GCA_934555855.1 uncultured Sphingomonas sp.
TCCCGCCACCTGGTCGTTCTGGGCAGCGATCCGCCTTGGCTGGGACGCGACCGCGATTGGGTGGAGCCTGGCCTGGGTCGGCCTGCTCTCCGTGCTTGTCCAGATATTCGTGACGAGGCGCATGGTCGCCCGGCTGGGAGAGCGCCGCACGGCGCTGGTCGGGTTGTTCTCCGGCGTCGCGACGCTGGTGGCGGTCGCCTTCGCGACGGAGGGTTGGCAGGTCTATGCGTTCTTCCTGATCGGCGGTCTCGGCCAGGTCACCTGGCCCGCGCTGAACGGACTGCTCAGCCGAATGGTGAATGCCAGTCGGCAAGGGGCGCTACAAGGCGGGATCGGCTCCATGAACTCGGTAGCGGCGATTCTCGGCCCGCTTCTCGCCGCCTACGGCCTCGCCTGGGGCGCGCGCCATGAGGTGGAGGGTGCGGCCTTCCTCGTCGCCGCGGCGCTGATCTTCACGACCTTCGTCATCATCGCCCTGCTGGTCCCCCGTCCCCGACCGGCCGCGTCGCCGGAAAGCTGATCGCCGCGACAATCTGCGACAACTCTCCCCGGCTGCGACACAGGATCGCGACAAGACCGCGGCATAAGCAGGGCCTATCGGGCGACTGACCTTCGCAATCAGGACCCGGCGCTTCCAAGGAGTCGTCGCCATGCTAGAAGCGGACCTGATGGGCGACACTCCACACCTCCTGCTTGTCGACGACGAGCGTTCGATCCGCGAGCCGCTGGCGCACTATCTCACGAAGCAGGGCTTCCGGGTCACGCAGGCAGGCGACGCGGAAAGCGCGCGAATGCGCCTCGCCGCCTATGCCATCGACCTCGCGATCATCGACATCATGATGCCCGGCGAGGACGGGCTGTCGCTCTGCCGCCACCTTGCCGCGACCACCGACACGCCGGTGATCCTGCTCACCGCCAAGGCGGAGGAAACGGACCGCATCGTCGGACTGGAGATGGGCGCGGACGATTATGTCGTGAAGCCGTTCTCCCCGCGCGAGCTGGCGACCCGGGTAAAGGTCGTACTGCGCCGCGCTTCTGCCGGCGGCACGCGCCAACATGCGCCTGACAGCGGCTCCTACGCCTTTGCCGGCTGGGTGCTGAAAACGGGCGAGCGGGCGCTGGTCGACCGCGAGGGCCTGTCCGTGCCGCTGTCCACCGGCGAATACAATTTGCTGCTCGCGCTTGCGACCCGCCCGCGCCAGGTGCTCACCCGCGACCAGCTGCTCGATCTGACCCAGGGGCGGGAGGCCGCCGCCTTCGACCGCGCGATCGATAACCAGGTCAGCCGCCTGCGCCGCAAGATCGAGACCGACGCCCGCAACCCGGACATCATCAAAACCGTCTGGGGCGGCGGCTACACCCTGGCGGCGGAGGTTACCCGACTGTGACAGGACGGCGATGATCCGGCTCTGGCCGCGCAGCCTTGCCGGGCAGATGGCGCTGCTGATCGCCGTGGCGCTGTTCGCGGCCCAGGCGATCAACTTCGCGCTGATCCTGCGCGACCGTGCGGGCTTTCGCCTAGCCCAGGCGACCGGACCTGTCGCCACCCGCATCGCCGATGCGCTGGAACGCGAAGCGCGGGGCGAGCGTCCGATCGTCGCCGATCGCGGGCGCATACGCCGTCTGCCCGGTAACCCGATCCCGCCGACCGGCGCGGAACGTCATCCTGAGGTCGCGACGGAACTGCGGCAGCAGCTAGCGGAACTCGGTATCCGGCCCGGCCGGATCGACACCGGACTGGAGCCGCGCTCGAACGAGGCGGCTGCCGGCCGCGTCGATCGTCGCCGTCGTGGCGAGCCTCCCTTTTCCACGCTGCGGATCGCGGTGGAGCAGCCCGGTCGCGGCTGGCTGGTCATCGCGGCCCCCTGGCCGGAGGCGGGGTCGCGGCTGCTGATCTCGCTGCTTATCCAGACCTTGATCCTTTATGCCGTCGTGCTGCTGCCCGTGCTGTGGGTCGCACGCCGCCTGTCGCGGCCGCTGCGCGTCCTCGCCGATGCCGCCGGCCGTTTCGACCCCACCATTCCGGCCGAGCCGATCGCCGGGGCCGGCCCGGACGATCTGCGTCAGCTGATCCTCGCCTTCAATGGCCTGCACGGGCGCGTCCGGGCAATGCTGGACGAGAAGGATCGGATGTTGGGCGCGATCGGGCATGACCTGCGGACGCCCCTGGCCGCGCTGCGGGTCCGAGTCGAATCGGTGGAGGACGATACCGACCGCGTCCGCATGGCCGACATCATCGAGGAGATGAGCCGTACCCTCGACGACATTCTGACGCTCGCTCGACTGGGCCGTCCCGGCGAGCCTGAAACGGTGGTCGATCTCGCCGCCCTGGTGGATGCAGTGGTGGAGGATTTTCGCGACCTCGATCAGGACGTCACGCTAATCAAGGCGGATCGCCTGCCGCTCCGCTGCCGTCCGGTGCTGATGCGCCGCGCCGTTCGCAACCTCATCGAAAACGCGATCAAATATGGTGAGCGCGCCCGCGTCCGCATCGATCGCGGACCCGCACGGGTAACGATCACGGTCAGCGACGCGGGGCCGGGCATTCCGCCTGCCCAATTGGAAGCGGTATTCGACGCGTTCACCCGGCTGGAGGGGTCGCGCAATCGGGACACGGGCGGAATCGGCCTCGGCCTGGCGCTCGCCCGTGCCATCGTGCGCGAGGCGGGCGGCGACATAACGCTGGCCAATGGCGAGGCCGGCGGACTGAACGCCACCATCTCCCTACCGGCTCACGCCTGAGACCGAAAAGTGGTGACCCCGGCGCGATTCGAACGCGCGGCCCTCAGATTAGGAATCTGATGCTCTATCCTGCTGAGCTACGGAGTCATTGTGGCCCTCATACGCGGCCGGTGCGGCGGGGTCCAGCACCGGCGTAGCTCAGTTGAGCT
>CAKTFL010000376.1 GCA_934555855.1 uncultured Sphingomonas sp.
GACATGAAGGGACGCGGGATGGTGGGATGGCGCGGCCGCGCAGCGATGCTCGGGATCGTTGTCGGGCTCGGGGCGGCGGCGGTCGGGGCTCCGGCCGCCGTCCCGCCGGCCGCGGCGGATCAGGCGGGCGCGTCGCTCAATGCGCGACTGGCTGGCGACATTTCGCCCGTCCATGATCCCGTCATCATCCGCGAGGACAAGACCTATTACGTCTTTTCGACCGGAATCGGCCAGGGCAACCAGCGCTTCGTATCGGCGCGCACCTCGGCCGACCTTGTCACCTGGCAGCCGGGAACGCCGCCCTTCGACCGCCTGCCAGACTGGGCGTCGAAGGCGGTGCCGGGCGCGACCAACATGTGGGCGCCCGACATTTCCTATGTGAACGGGCGCTACCGTCTCTATTATGCCGTTTCGACCTTCGGCTCGAACCGATCGGCGATCGGGCTTGCGACCAATGCCACGCTCGATCCCAAGGCGCCCGGCTTTGGCTGGCGCGACGAGGGACTGGTGGTGATGTCCGCTCCGGCCGACGATTTTAACGCGATCGACCCCGCCTTCTTCGCCGATGCGGACGGCAAGCACTGGCTGTCGCTGGGCAGCTTCTGGACGGGACTGAAGCTGTTCCAACTCGACCCGCGCACGGGCAAGCCGCTGCATCCGGGCGAGAAGCCCCGTGCGATCGCCTCGCGCCCGGTGCCGGCGGGCGCGCCGTCGATCGTGGAAGCGCCGTACATCTTCGCGCGTGGCGGTTATCACTGGCTGATGGCCAGCTATGACTATTGCTGCAAGGGCGTGAACAGTACCTATTACACGGTGATCGGCCGGTCGAAGTCGGTGGAAGGGCCGTATTTGGGCCGCGACGGCAGTTCGATGCTGGCGGGCGGCGGCACCATCCTGCTGCGGGCGGACCTTCAGGAAAAGCAGCAGTTCCGCGGCCCCGGCCATCCCGGCCACTTCCGCGACGCCGACGGCACCGACTATGTCGTCTATCACGCCTATGACCGCGAGAAGAAAGGCGCGCCGACGCTGCGGATCGTGCCGCTGCGCTGGGGCGCGGACGGCTGGCCCGTAGCGGCCGGCCAATGAACGCGGATCGCGAGAAGGAGAGCTCGTCCATGCACCATCTGTCACGTCGCCGGTTCCTGGCGGGCGCCGCCGCTGCGACTGCCGCGCCCGCGCTTGCCAAGGCGCGCCGAGCCGAAGGGATCGTCAACCCGCTGGTGAAGCAGCGTGCCGACGCGCAGGTGTTCCGCCACACGGACGGCTGGTACTACATGACCGGCTCGGTGCCGCAGTACGACCGGCTGGTTCTGCGCCGATCGCGCACGGTCGCGGGCCTCGCCACCGCGCAGGAGCGGGTCCTGTGGCGCCACCAGGCGAGCGGGCCCTTGTCGGGCTTCATCTGGGCACCCGAGCTGCACCAGATCGACAACAAGTGGTACATGTATTTCGCGGCAGGTCCCAGCGGCGGCGGCGAGGACGTGTTCCGCATCCGCACTCATGCGGTCGTGTGCGACGGTGCGGACCCGATGACGGGCAAATGGTCGGTGCTGGGCCAGCTCCAGACTGCCTGGGACAGCTTCAATCTCGACTCGACCAGCTTCGTCCATCGCGGCACCCGCTATCTCGCCTGGGCGCAGCGTGAGGACGGGATCGACACCAACTCGAACCTCTACATCGCGCCGCTCGCCACGCCGCTGACCCTGGCGGCGAAGCCGACACGGCTGACGGTGCCTACGCTGCCCTGGGAGATCCAGGGGTTCAAGGTGGCCGAGGCCCCCGCCGTGCTGGCGCGCAACGGCCGGCTGTTCATGACCTATTCCGCAAGCGCCACGGATGCGCGCTATTGCATGGGAATGCTGACGGTTCGCGACGATGCCGACCTGATGGACCCCGTCGCCTGGACCAAGTCGCCGGTGCCGGTGTTCAAGACGTCACGCGAGAACCGGGTGTTCGGACCCGGCCACAACAGCTTCACCGTGGACGAACGAGGTCGCGACCTGCTGGTCTATCATGGTCGCGACTATGAAAAGATCAACGGCGACCCGCTGTTCGATCCCAACCGCCACACCCGCGTCCAGCCCTTCCGCTACCGCGCCGACGGCACGCCCGATTTCGGCGTGCCCGTGGCGAACGGACCGCTGAAGCTCGCCTGATGCGGGTCGATCGCCGCACGCTCATCGCCGGTGGGCTGGCGGCAGGCGCCGTTCCGGCAGTGCGGGCATCGGCCGAGTCGCGGGTGCCGCTCGCGTCCCGCGCTTTGGCGCCGACGCCGCCGATGGGCTGGAACAGCTGGAACAGCTTCGCGACCACCATCACGGAGGCGCAGACGCTGGAAATCGCCGCGATCATGGCGCGCGAGCTGCTGCCGTCCGGCTATGACGTCCTGACGGTCGACATCCAGTGGTACGAGCCCGACGCTAAGAGCTATACCTATAACAACAACCCCGAGCCGGCGATGGACAGATGGGGCCGGATGATCCCGGCGCCCAACCGCTTTCCCTCCAGCGTCGGGGGTCGCGGGTTCGCGCCGCTCGCCGAGCGGATACACGCGCTTGGCCTGCGGTTCGGCATCCATGTCATGCGCGGCATCCCGCGCGCGGCGGTGAAGCGCAACCTGCCGGTGTTCGGCACGGACGTGCGCGCCGCCGATATCGCCGATACCGACAGCATCTGCCCCTGGAACCCGGACATGTACGGCGTCGACATGGGCAAGCCGGGCGCGCAGGTCTGGTACGACAGCATCTTCCGCCTCTATGCCGAATGGGGCGTGGATTTCGTCAAGATGGACGACATGAGTCGCCCGTATGACGCTCATGCCGCGGAGATAGAGGCGGCGCGGCGGGCCATCAACCGTTGCGGCCGGCCCATGATCCTCAGCC
>CAKTFL010000377.1 GCA_934555855.1 uncultured Sphingomonas sp.
CACGAACATGACGTCGGACAGATCGATGTCGATCTCCAGGTAATGGTCGTTGAACTTCGCGTTCTGCTCGGGATCCAGCACCTCCAGCAGCGCGGAGGCGGGATCGCCGCGGAAATCCTGGCCCAGCTTGTCGATCTCGTCGAGCAGGAACAGCGGGTTCGACGCGCCGGCCTTTTTGAGGTTGGTGACGATCTTGCCCGGCAGCGACCCGATATAGGTCCGGCGGTGGCCGCGGATCTCGGCCTCGTCGCGCACGCCGCCCAGCGACTGGCGAATGAACTCACGCCCGGTCGCCTTGGCGATTGACTGGCCGAGCGACGTCTTGCCGACGCCCGGCGGGCCAACCAGGCACAGGATCGGCCCCTTCAACTTGTTGGTACGCGCCTGCACGCCAAGATACTCGACGATCCGATCCTTGACCTTTTCCAAGGCGTAATGATCCTGGTCGAGCACAGCCTGCGCCGCAGCGATGTCGCGCTTGATCTTGGTCTTCTTGCCCCAGGGCAGGCCCAGCAGCACGTCCAGATAGTTCCGCACAACCGTCGCCTCGGCGCTCATCGGCGCCATCGTCTTGAGCTTCTTCAGCTCGGACGTCGCCTTGGTACGGGCTTCCTTGGACAGCTTCAGCGTGGCGATCTTCTGAGTCAGCTCGGCGATCTCGTCGCCATCGCCCTCGTCGTCGCTGTTGCCCAGCTCGCGCTGAATCGCCTTTAGCTGCTCGTTTAGATAATATTCGCGCTGCGTCTTCTCCATCTGGCGCTTGACGCGGCTCTTGATCTTCTTCTCGACCTGCAGGACGCCAAGCTCGCCTTCCATCAGCGCGAACGCCATCTCCAGCCGCTTGGCGGGATCGGTCTCGACCAGCATCGCCTGTTTGTCGGCGACCTTGACGTTGATGTTCGCTGCGACCGCGTCCGACAGGCGAGCCGCTTCCTCGATCTCGCCGAGCTGAACGGCGGTTTCGGCCGGCAGCTTCTTGTTGAGCTTGCCATAGCTTTCAAACTGGCTGACGACCGAGCGCATCAGCGCCTCGACCTCCGTGCCCTCCGCGGGCTGATCCTCGACAGCCTCGACGGTGGCGGTGAGATAGCCATCGACCGGGGTCAGCTCGGCCAGGCGCGCGCGCGCCTTGCCTTCGACCAGAACGCGGACCGTGCCGTCGGGCAGCTTCAGCAGCTGGAGAACGGTGGCGGTGACGCCCACCTCGTACAGATCCGGTCGCTGAGGATCGTCCTCGGCGGGATCGAGCTGGGCGACGAGGAAGATCTCCTTGTCCCCGGCCATCGCCGCTTCAAGCGCGGCCACCGATTTGTCGCGCCCCACGAACAGCGGCACGATCATGTGGGGGAAGACGACGATGTCCCTGAGCGGCAGAACGGGATAAATGGTCATGCAATCTCCGGCAGGCTCCGAACACGGCAGCCTCTTTCCGATCGTATATGGGGATGACGGGCCATCCATCAATCGTCCTGCGGCGATCGGAGGCGGCGCAATCGCTTGACGCAGGCACGTCGGGCGGATGATCCGGTGCGGATGCGCTCTCCTCTCGCCGCCGCTTTTCTGCTCGCACCCGTGCTTCTCGCTGGCGCCGCGCCGCTGTCCAAAAAAGGCGAGCCGCCGATCACCGCGCAGACTCAGAAGTCCGGCGGAGCGCGCGCGCCCGAGCAGCTGGCCGTGCGCTTCGACACGGCCGACCTCCAGTTCGAGGTGCTGCCGGCAACGCAGCAGCTGAGGGGGGTCGCCACGCTGACCTTCACCGTCCTGCGGCCGATCGACCGGCTGATACTGGACCTCGACCGCAACCTGCCCGTGTCGGCCATCGCGATCGACGGGACGGCCCTCCCCGCCTCGGCCTGGTCGAACCCACAGGGCCAGCTCGTGATCGCAATGCCTCACCATGTTCGTTTCGGCGGCAAGGTCACGGCCCGGATCACCTATGGCGGGACCCCGCACGTCGCGGTCAAGGCGCCATGGGACGACGGCGTCGTCTGGTCGAAGACGCGGGACGGACGCACCTGGTTCGCGACCACGGCGGAAGGCTATGGCTGCGACCTGTTCTGGCCTTGCCTCGACTTCCCGACCGGGGAACCGGGCCTGGTCACCTTGCACATCACCGTGCCCGAGGGGTTGAAGGCTCCCTCCAACGGCCGACTGCTCGGCGTCGACACGCTGCCCGACGGCCGCACGCGCTGGAACTGGCAGGTGAAGCGGCCCAACACCTATGCCGTGGCGCTGAACGTCGGCCCTTATGAGGAGTTGTCGGGCAGCTATCGCAGCCGTTTCGGCAACGTGATCCCGCTATATTATTGGTATCTGCCCGGCGAGCGAACACAGGCGGAGGGGCTGTTCGCGGAGTTCGCCCCGACGCTGGACTTCTTCGAGGCCACGATCGGTCCTTACCCCTTTGCCGACGAAAAGGTCGGCGTGGTCGAGACGCCGTACAAGGGGATGGAGCACCAGACGATCAACGCCTATGGGAACGGCTACGCCAAGGCGCCGGAAGGGTTCGACTGGCTGTTCCAGCACGAGTTCGCGCACGAGTTCTTCGGCAACCAGATGACGGTCGCCAATTGGGACGATTACTGGCTGCACGAGGGTTATGCCGAGTACATGCAGCCGGCCTATGCACACTGGCGCGAGGGCGAGGCACGCTATGCAGCAATGATGCTCGATCAGCGCAACCGCATCCTCAACAAACAACCGCTGGTCCGCGGACGTGTCGTCACCGAGGAAGAGGTGTACGAGGCCGCAAAGGGCGGGCCGGGCCAGGACATCTATTACAAGGGCGCCTGGGTCCTGCACACGCTGCGCTGGCTGATCGGCGAGCGGAACTTCCAGGAGGTCACGCGCCGCCTCGTCTATGGT
>CAKTFL010000378.1 GCA_934555855.1 uncultured Sphingomonas sp.
ATGCGCGCTCGCCCGCAGTTGCCTCGCGCTTTTGGCTTCGGCTGGAGGCGATGACCGGAGGACTTACCCGCGCGCCGCTGCATCGCAGCCGAGCCGCGGCGCTCGATCGTCCTGCGGAGTTCCGCCCGGCAAGCCGCCCCAAACCCTCGCCCCCAGTTGCCAAGCGCCCGCGCGCCATATCGGTGACCGAGGTCGATCGGCTCAAGGCCGATCCTTACGCGTTTTACGCGCGTCGCTATCTCGCGCTCAGCCCTCTCGATCCCGTGGACGCTGACCCGACGCCGGCCTGGCGAGGCAATGCGGTCCACGCCATTCTTGAGGAGTGGTGGAAGGAGGATGGCTGTGCCGTCGACACGCTCAGGCCGCGCGCGCTGGCGATGCTGCGCGACGGCGCGACTCACCCGATGCTGCGCGCGCTGTGGCAACCGCGACTGATGGAGGCGATCGACTTCATCGCAACTCGGGTCGCCGCCGACGCCGCCAACGGACGGCAGGTCGCCTATGCCGAGGGCAAGGGGCGCATCCAGCTGTCGGGCGTGACCCTGTCGGGGCGATACGACCGGATCGACACGCTGCCGGGCGGGGCACTCGCCATCGTCGATTACAAAACGGGTAAGGCGCCCTCGGTCGCGGCCGTGCGGGCGGGCTTTTCGCTCCAGCTCGGCCTGCTCGGCATCATCGCCGAGCGAGGCGGGTTCGAGGGAGTGGCGGGCGAGGCGGGCTTGTTCGAGTATTGGTCGCTCGCCAAGGGACGTGACGGTTTCGGCCAAGTGTCGAGCCCGTGCGATCCGGAGGGCAGGCGCGACCGCATCGTCACCGCCGACTTCACCCGCGTCGCCGCCGCTAATTTCGACGACGTGGCGAAGGCATGGCTGACCGGTGACGAGCCCTTCACCGCCAAGCTCGTGCCGGAATACGCCCCCTACGCCGAATACGACCAGCTGATGCGCCGGGACGAATGGTATGGTCGCGACTAGCACGACCGCTACCCGGCCGCTGCCGTTTCTGACCGACGCGCAGTCTGACGCCAGCGCGCCGGACGCGCATGTCTGGCTGTCGGCCTCGGCGGGCACCGGCAAGACGCAGGTGCTGGCGGCGCGCGTGTTCCGCCTGCTGCTGCGCGGCGTCGACCCGGGCGCGATCCTGTGCCTGACCTTCACAAAGGCGGGGGCGGCCGAGATGACGGCGCGCATCGGGCAGCGCCTGGCGGCGTGGGTGCGGATGCCCGGCCCGCAACTGTCCGGCGACCTGATCGCGCTCGGCGAGGAGCCATCGCCGGCCCTGCACGCGCGAGCCCGGACGCTGTTCGCGCGGGTGCTCGACGCGCCGGGCGGGGGTGTCAGGATCGGCACCATCCACGGCTTCTGCCAGTCGCTGCTCGCGGCCTTTCCGATCGAGGCGGGACTGGCGCCCGGCTTCCGCCCCTTGGAAGCGCGGGAGGAGGCGTTGCTGCAACGCGAGGCGCTCGCGCAGATGCTGTCCGAAGCCGAGCGCGAGGGGCGGCAGGGCGTGCTGGATGCGATCGGCGGGCTCAGCCTGCGACTTGGCGAGGGCGGGGCCGAGGGCTTTCTCGCGGCCTGCGCGCGTTCGCTGGACGCATTGGAGGCGCTGCCGAGCGGTATCCAGCCCTGGCTGCGGCGAGCGCTCGACCTGCCGCAGGGCGATATCGCGGAGGCGCTGGCGGACGGGTGCGACGCGCTCGATCATGATGCGATTCGCGCGCTGGGGACGGCGAACCGACAATGGGGCACGAAGAACGGGGTCGCCCGCGGCCAAGTGATCGAGGCGTGGCTGGCCGCGGATGCCGCGACGCGCGCAGCCACGCTGGCCGACCTGCACACGGTCTGGGCCAAGGCGGACGGCGATCCGCGCTCGTTCGGCAAGGGACAGGCGCCCGGCGATCCCGATTATGCCGACATGGCTAGCGCGCTCCACGGCGAATGTGCGGCACTGCTGTCGCTCGCCACCCGCGCGGCGTATGCTGATCTGCTGGCAGCCGGGCTGCAGGTAGGGCGCGATTATGCCCGCGCTTATGGGCTGGCCAAGCGGCGGATCGGCGGGGTCGATTTCGACGACCTGATCCAGACGGCGGTGCGCCTGCTCCAGCAGCCCGGCATCGGCGAGTGGATCCGCTACAAGCTCGACCAGCAGACGGAGCACGTCCTGATCGACGAGGCGCAGGACACCAATGTCGCGCAATGGACCATCGTCCGCGCGCTGGTGGACGAGTTCTTCGTCGGGCGCGGCGTACATGCGCCCCGGACGCGGACCTTGTTTACCGTGGGCGATTTCAAGCAGGCGATCTTCGGCTTCCAGGGAACGGACCCGACCACCTTCCGCGCGGCCGAGCAGTTCTTTCGCCAGCGGGCGGCGGACGTCGAGGGCGAGCCCGGCTGGCCGGTGGAGGAAACCGGGCTGCCGATGCACCAGCTGTCGCTGACCAGCTCCTTTCGCTCGACCCGGCCGATCCTGAACTTCGTGGACGCGGCAATCGAGGCGTTGCCCGCCCCCGGGCTCGGCACGCCGGAACTGGAGCGCCATGCCAGCGAGGTGCCCGGTCCCGGTGAGGTCGAGCTGTGGCCGCCGGTCGTCGCCGGCAGCGCCGATGGCGACAGCGAGGCGGACGAGGAAGGCTGGATTGTCGACAGTACCCGCCAGCTTGCCGGCACCATCGCCGCCCAGCTGCGCCGCTGGCTGTACGAAGAACCGCTGATGCTGGAGACCAAGGGGCGGGCGCTGCGTCCCGAAGACGTCATGATCCTGGTCAAGCGGCGCGGCGACCTCGCTTCGCTGATCGTTGCACGGCTGTATGCCGAAGGGGTGCCGGTTGCAGGGGTCGACCGGCTGCGGCTCAACGC
>CAKTFL010000379.1 GCA_934555855.1 uncultured Sphingomonas sp.
GTCGTGGCCATGAACGTGGTGAGGTTCGCGTGGTAGACGGCGTCCCAGGTCTGCGCCGTGGCCCCGAGCCGGTGTCCGGCCCGCCAGGCGACGACGACGACGAGCGCGGTCGCCGTCGCGCAGCCGACCCCGGCGGCGAGCCCCGACCGGGCTGAGGAGGGAGACGCCCGGATCCGCGGCTCGGCGGGGTCACCGTCGCAGGTGCGGCGCGGGGGGCCGGCGCGGCGCACCCGGCAATGCGGCCTGCTGCGCCGTCGCCGATGCCCCGGCCAGAACGACGGGCATCAGCCCCGCCAGCAGCAACGCCTTCATGCTACGCTCTCCTACACTCGCTTGGCGGCCGCGATCGCGACCTTGCAGCCCAGCCGGATCAGCCCGTACAGCACCGGATAGCCGACCGTGTTCTCCGCGCCCGCGCCCAGCGCATGGTCGCGATGCTCCAGCTCCTCCGCCTGGAAATCGGCGATCGCCTCCGACAGTTCGGGGTCGGAGTCGCCCAGCGCGTCGAGCTGTTCCTGATAGTGCTTGTCGATCTCGGTCTCCACCGCCGCGGTGCAGGCCATCGCCGCTTCCGGACCGATCGCCGCCGTCACCGCGCCGAGCGCGAATCCCGCGACGCTCCAGAACGGCTGAAGCAGGGTCGGCCTGACCTCGCGCTCCGCCATCATCCGGTCGAAAAAGGCGCGGTGCCGCTCCTCCTGCTCGGCCATGTGGTGGATGGCGCGGCTGGCGGGGTGGCGGTCGCCCAAAATCGCGAGCTGCCCCTGATAGATGCGGGTCGCACCGAACTCCCCGGCCTGATCGACCCGGATCATCGCGTCGGTGGCTTCAGTCCGGTCGCCCGGCATATGCGTCGGCTTCATCGGGTCCTCCCTGCCAGCCAGGCGATCGTCGCTGCACCCAGCAACGACAGGATCGCGTTGAAGCCGGCGAGCGAGATGCCCGCCAGCGTCCATTGCGGCGCATCGCACCGCACCAGCGGCGCGTGCATGATCGCGTTCAGCCGCTCAATCGCGGACAGGCCCGCCAGGTCCACCGTCGACGTGCAGCCGGTAAAGCCCTGCCACCAGTGATACTCAACCCCGGCATGAAGAACGCCGATCACCCCAGACAGCGCGACCAGCAGGGCCGCGAGCAGCACCAGCGCCCGTGCGGGCCTGGGTGGCACGAAAAACGCTGCGGCCGCGACCGCCAGCGCCGCATAATGCGGCCAGCGCTGCCAATGGCACATCTCGCACGGGTACAACCCGCCGATCAGCTGTGCTCCCCACGCCCCTGCCAGCAGCGCGGCCGGCACCAGCAGGGCAAGCCAGCGCCCGGCACTTAGTCGAGCCGTCATTTGCCGCGCGTCGCCTGGCTCCCGGCCGGTCCGGTCACCGACGTCTTCGGCCGGGTCGCGGCCGCGACCTGCACCGGCCCGCCCAGCCGCGCCACGGTTTTCAACGCGTAATAAAGCTGGAAGTCGTCGACGCCCTGCTTCTTCAGCTGGTCGGGCGTGGCGGTGAAGCGGGGATCGTCCTTTGTATCCTCCTCCAGCACCGCGTTGTCGGCCTTGATCTCGTTGATCAGGTGGCGGCGCAGGTCCGCCTCCCGGAACACGGGCCGGGTCTTGTAATCGGGGTCGCTGATCTGCGGCACGCGGATATCAGGCTCGATCCCGCCTTCCTGCACGCTGCGCCCCGATGGCGTGTAGTAGCGCGCGGTGGTCAGCCGCAGCGCCGTGTTGGGGCCGAGTGGCAGCACCGTCTGCACCGATCCCTTGCCGAAGCTTTTTTCGCCCATGATAAGCGCGCGGTGATGATCCTGCAGCGCGCCCGCCACGATCTCGGAGGCGGAGGCGGTGCCCGGATTCGTCAGCACGATCACCGGCAGGCCGTGCGCATCGTCGCCGGCCTTGGCATAATAACGCTCGATATCGCTTTTTTCGCGCCCGCGCTGGGACACGATCTCGCCATGGTCGAGGAACGCGTCTGACACCGCGATCGCCTGGGTCAGCAAGCCGCCGCCATTGTCGCGCAGGTCCACGACATAGCCGAGCGGCCGACGTCCCAGCGACTTGTCGATCGCCATGATCGCGGCGCGGGTATCGGCGCCGGTATTCTCCGAAAAGGTGTTGATGTTGATATAGCCGACCGACCCGCGGACTTCCCACTTCACCGGCTTCTGCACGATCACCTCGCGCAGTAGGGTCACGTCCAGTGGCTTGTCCCGGCCCGGCCGGACCAGCGTCAGCGCGACCTTGGATCCCGGCTTTCCGCGCATCCCGCTGACCGCCTCGTCCAGCGATTCGCCGTAGATCAGCTTGCCGTCGATATGGGTGATGTAATCGCCCGACTTGATCCCGGCCCGCGCGGCGGGCGTGTCCTCCTGCGGCGCGATCACCTTGATCGCCCCGTCCTCCATGGAAACGGTGAGGCCGAGGCCGCCATAATTGCCCTCGGTCATGATCTTCAGATTGTCGAAGTCGTTCGCGTCGACGTAGCTGCTATGCGGGTCCAGGCTGGCCAGCATTCCCTGGATCGCGCCCTTGATCAGGGTCTTGTCGTCGACCTTGTCGACATAGTCGGCCTTTACGCGGTTGAATACGTCGAGGAACTCGTCGAACTCGCGATAGCTGCCGGTATCCACCGCGGCCATGGCGCTGGTCGTCATCGGCACCAGCGCGAGCGCGCCCAGGATGGCGGTGGTGGAAAGAAGGGAGCGGGGCATTGCCGGATCCTGAAACAAGAGCTGGCGCTTATCTAGCCCCAAGCGTGTCCGGTTGATAGCGCCCGCCGCGTGAACCCGTGCTGACCGGCCGAAAACAACGGGATACCCGCGATCATGCGCCGCTTCCACGCAAGCGGATAG
>CAKTFL010000380.1 GCA_934555855.1 uncultured Sphingomonas sp.
ATCGGCCTCGTCGATCGCGACCTCCAGCTTCATCTTGCTGAGGTCCTCGGCGATGACGAACAGGGTAGGCGTGTTGAACGAGGCGGCGACCGTCTGGCCGGGATCGACCTGCCGCGCCAGCACCACGCCGGACACGGGACTGCGGATGATGGCGCGGGCGCGCTGGGTCTGGCTTTGCGCCAGCTGCGCGCGGGTCGCGGCCACGGTCGCCTGCGCGGCACGCAGTGCCGCCAGGGCGCGCTGATAATCGGCGCGGCCGGCCTGCAACTCGGTCTGGGACGGCACCCGGCCGTTCGACAGGCGGTATACCTCCTCCAAACGGTTCAGCTGCGCCCGGCTCTCGGCGACGGTCGCCTGTGCCTGGCCGACCTGCGCCTGGTTGGCGTTGATCTGCGCCTGGATCTGGCGGATCTGGTCCTCGATCTGCTCCGGATCGATCAGCGCCAGCGGCTGGCCGGCGGTGACGCGGTCGTTGACGTCCACCACCACCTTCGTGACAAGCCCCGACAGCTGCGAGCCGACCGTGACCTGATTGGTGGGCGCGAGCTTGCCCGTCGCGGACACCATGACGGTCAGATCGCCGCGCCGTGCCGGCTGGGTGACATAGCCCGCGGTCTCCTTGGTGCCGAAGCAGCTCCGCAGCAGCAGCGCGAGCAGGACGACGCCGATCGCGACCAGCACCCATTTGAGGTAACGCCGCCAGGCGGGCACCGGCCGCTGACCCAGGAACTCGTCAAGCTGTTCGTCGGCCATCAATTCGTCCCGCTGGAAGCCGTTGCGGCGGAAACGGCGCCCGCATCCCATCCGCCCCCCAAAGCCGCATAGAGGGCGACTGTCGCGCTCGCCTGATCAGCGCGCGCCTGGGTCAGGCCGTTCTGGGCGGAGAGCAGCGCCGTTTCCTGATGGTTGAGCGTGGTGAAATCGGTCAGGCCGGTGCGATACTGGCTCCGCGCCAAAATCGCCGAGTTGGTCGCGGCCGTGTAGGCGATGCGGAACTGCGCCTCGCGCTGGCGGGCGGCGTCGAGTGCGACGATGGCGTTCTCCACGTCCTCAAGCGCGAGCAGCACGGCGCCTTTGTACGACGCGAAGGCGGCATCGGTCGCTGCCTGTGCACTGCGAACCTGGCTGCGGAGGCGGCCGCCGTTAAAGATCGCCTGGGTAAGGCCGGCGAACAGCCCGCCGGTGATCGCCTGGCCGATATTGCCGATCGAGGTGGCGTTGGTCTGAATGTTCCCGCTGATGGCGAGCGCCGGATAGAGCTGCGCCTTCGCCACGCCGATCCGGGCAGTGGCAGCGGCCAGGGCACGCTCGGCGGAGAGGACATCGGGGCGCTGGCGCAACGTGTCGGCGGGAATGCCGATGCCGACCGCCTGCGGGCCGGCGGGAATCGGCCGGGCCGGCGCGATCGCGGCACGCAGCGCGCCGGGGGCCCGGCCGGTGAGGACGCCCAGGCGCGCGACGGCGGCGGCATATTGCTCATCGATCTGGGGAATGGTCGCGGCGGTCTGTGCCCGCTGCGCTCGCGCCTGTTCGACATCGGTGGAGGAGACCAAGCCCGCCTGCACGCGGAAGCCGGCAATCTCCAGATTGTCGTCCTGGATCGCCAGGCTGGCGCGCGCATTGGCCGCCTGCGCCTGAAGCGCGCGGGCCAGCACGTAATTGCGCGCGACCTCGCTTTCGACCGAGATCAGCACAGACGCATAATCGTAGCCGGATGCCTGTTCCTCGGCACGGGTCGCCTCCACGGTGCGGCGCACCTCGCCGAACAGGCCGAGCTGATATTGCGCGTCCAGTCCCAGCGAGAAGCTGTCGCCAGCGTTGCGGGAGATGGTGGTGACCGTGCCGTCGGGCAGGGTCAGGTTGCTGGTGCCGCCGACCAGATTGAGCGAGCGATTGTAGCCGGCCGAGCCGCCGATCGTCGGCAGCAGTTGCGACCGCGACTGGACCAGCGCCTCGCGCGCCTGGCGAATTCGTGCCACGGCCTGAGCGACGTCGACGTTGTTCGCGCGGGCCTGCTCGACCAGTTGGCCGAGCACGGGATCCTCGAAGCGGCGCCACCACCGGGTGAGGTCCTCCGGCGTGCGGGGTGCGGCCACCGAGTAGCCGTCGGGAACGCCCAGCTCCGCCGCGGTGCGGGGGCGATAGTCGGGTCCGACCGAACAGCCGGCCAGCGCGGTGGCGAGGAGCAGGAAGGCGCGGGCGCGGGCGCGGATCATGGCTGTGCCATCTGTCAGCACACCTGGGATCGTCCAGCGATTTTGTGTCGCAAAGTGTCGCGAGCGATCAGGCCCTACACGTTCGCGCTGGGTCTGTCGGAGGGTTACCCTCGCCGAAGGGAAAGCAGGGCTTCGGCAAGCTCAGCCCGAACGGGTGATTGAGGCAGTCACTCCAGCTCCAGGATCACCTGATCCACCGACAGGCTGTCGCCTGTCTCCACCTCGACAGATTTCACCACCGCCGCCTTTTCGGCGCGCAGGATGTTCTCCATCTTCATCGCCTCTACCACCGCGAGCGGTTGGCCGGGCTGGACCTTGTCGCCGGCCTCGACGTCGAGCCGGACGAGCAGGCCGGGCATCGGCGCGATCAGGAAGCGGGACAGGTCGGGCGGGACCTTCTCGATCAGGTGCTTCGCGTAGGGAGCGATCCGGGCCGGCAGGACGCGAGCGACATGGCTTGCGCCGCGTGTGGTCAGGCGAAAGCCGGTGCGGGTGCGCTGGAGCCGGACGGAAAGCGGCTGTCCGTCGATCTCGGCGTGCACGACGCGATCGCCCGGCGTGTATTCGAGGGCGAAGTCCGCTTCTTCCCCGTCTATGATGATCGTGTTCGTCGCGAGCAGCACCTGATG
>CAKTFL010000381.1 GCA_934555855.1 uncultured Sphingomonas sp.
GCTTTGACATGCGCGATGCGGCCAAGCTGGTCGCACGTCGGCCCGATGCGACAATGGCGCATCGGCTGGAAGATGACGGTGCGCCTGGAAGCGCGCCGGGGGGCAACGAAAGCGGGGCGGCGAACGACGTCGCCCTGGCGAGCGGGGAGGAAGGCTGATGGCGAAGGCAGCGCCCGAGGGGCTGATCACGGCGCTCGATATCGGCACGTCGAAAGTGTCGGCGATGATCGCGCAAAAGGGTGACGGGGGCGAGCTGATCGTGCTCGGCACCGGCCAGCGCGAGAGCCGCGGCGTCAAGGGCGGCTATATCGCCGACATGGGCGCCACCGAAGCGGCCGTGCGCGAAGCGGTGGAGCAGGCGGAGCGAATTGCGGGCCTCAATATCGAGGATGTGTGGGTCGGCTTTTCGGCCGGCGGGCTGGTCAGCGACGTTGCCGAGATCGAGTTCGAGCTGGGTGGCCACCGGGTCGAGCAGGCGGATATCGACGCGCTGCTGTCCGCCGGGCGCAACTCTATCGATCCGCAGGGGCGGATGGTGCTGCACGCGCAGCCGGCCCTCTACACGCTGGACGGGCTGACCGGGGTCAAGAAGCCGCTGGGACTCCATGCCGACCGGCTGGGCGTTCATATCCATGTCGTCGCGGCCGACGGCTCGCCGGTCAGGAACCTCGACCTGTGCGTCCGCTCCGCGCATTTGGAGGTGAAGTCGATCATCGCCTCGCCGGTGGCGACTGGCCTCGCCTGCCTGTCCGACGAGGAACGCGAACTGGGCGTCGCGCTGGTCGAGATGGGGGCGGGGATCACCAACGTCTCCCTGTTCGCGGGCGGGATGCTGGTCGGGCTGACCTCCATCCCGATGGGCGCTGCCGACATTACTGACGACATCGCCTCCGCTTTCGGCACGCGCCGGCAGCAGGCGGAGCGGATGAAGTGCTTTCACGGGTCGGCGAACGCGTCCCCGCGCGACAATCACGACATGATCCCCGTCGTGCCAGTCGGCAGCGAGGATGACGCGCATGGCGCGACCCAGATTACCAAGGCGGCGCTGATCGCGGTGATCCGCCAGCGGCTGGAACACCAGATGGGCGAGATTCGCAAAGCGCTGGCCCAGCTGAAGTTCGAGGGGCCGGTGGGACGCCAGGTCGTGCTGACCGGCGGCGGCGCGGAGCTGAAGGGGGTGGCAGACTACGCGCAGCAGGCGCTGGGCCGCTCCGTCCGGGTCGGCCGCCCGCGCGGGCTGACCGCGCTGCCCGAGGCGCATTCGGGTCCGGCCTTCACCACGCTGGCCGGATTGGCCTTTTACGCGGCGGCGAACCCGGTTGATCTGCGCGCATTGACCCCGGCGGCGCAGACCGCGGTGCACCGGCCGCGCAGCATGGGCGTGCTCCGCAAGCTGATCCAGGCGGCGAGAGCCAACTATTAGTCGGAAAAAACCGGGCGTTTTCGGCTGGAACCGTATGAAAGCTTAGCTACAACGGTTAAGAAACCCCCGACCTGACCCGGGCAAGGGCGGAAGGACACGAGTAGATGAGCATCGAATTCATTGCGCCGGATGTTGATGAGCTGACCCCGCGCATCGCCGTGATCGGCGTGGGCGGTGCGGGTGGCAACGCCATCGCGAACATGATGCGCGCCGATGTTCAGGGCGTGGAGTTCCTGGTCGCGAACACCGACGCCCAGGCGCTGAAGCAGTCGATCGCGCCGCACCGGATCCAGCTCGGCTCCAAGATCACGCAGGGATTGGGCGCCGGCGCGCGGCCCGAGATCGGTCGTGCCGCGGCCGAGGAGACGATCGACCAGCTCGCCAAGCAGCTGGAGGGCAGCCACATGTGCTTCATCGCCGCCGGCATGGGCGGCGGCACGGGTACGGGTGCGGCCCCGGTGATCGCCAAGGCGGCGCGGGACATGGGCATCCTGACGGTGGGCGTGGTGACCAAGCCCTTCGCGTTCGAGGGCAATCGCCGCTCCAAATCGGCCGACCAGGGCATCGAGGAGCTGCAGAAGTACGTCGATACGCTGATCGTCATCCCCAACCAGAACCTGTTCCTGATCGCCAACGCCAACACGACGTTCAAGGAGGCGTTCGCGATGGCGGACGAGGTCCTGCAGCAGGGTGTGCGCGGCATCACCGACCTGATGGTCATGCCCGGCCTCATCAACCTCGACTTCGCCGACGTTCGCTCCGTGATGCAGGAGATGGGCAAGGCGATGATGGGCACCGGCGAGGCGGACGGCGACAATCGCGCGCTGGAAGCGGCGCAGAAGGCGATCGCTAACCCGCTGCTCGACGGCGTTTCGATGCAGGGCGCGAAAGGCGTGATCATCTCCATCACCGGCGGCGACGACATGCGCCTGCTGGAGGTGGACGAGGCCGCCAACCACATCCGCGAGCTGGTCGATCCCGACGCGAACATCATCTGGGGCTCCGCCTTCAATCCCGAGCTGGAGGGCCGCATCCGCGTGTCCGTCGTCGCGACCGGGATCGAGGCGGAGGGGCGCCGCCCGGCGGAGACGCCGGCCGCCCAGCCCGAACAGGCCGGAACGCGCGGCTTCAGCTTCGGCATGGGGCGCAAGGCCGAGGAGCCGGCCTCTTTCCGCCCGAGCACGGCGACCGCGCCGGCCGCTCCGGCACCGGCTGCAGCGCCCGCACAGCCCGAGCCGCTGGAGCTGAACGTGCCGGAGACGGCCTCGGCCGATCCGGTCGCGACGGCGGAGGAGTTGGTGTTGGGCGATGAAGCCGTGGTCGAAACGCCGCAGCCCGCTCCCGCTCCCGCTCCCGCAGTCCAACCCGCGCCTGCGCCCGTGGTTCAGCCCGCTCCTGCCAGCCAGCCTGCACCCGCAGCC
>CAKTFL010000382.1 GCA_934555855.1 uncultured Sphingomonas sp.
GAGGATTGCGAGATAGGTGCCCGCTTCCACCAGCCCGGTGCCGCCCAGCACGTCGCAGGGCGCCAGATGCTGGGGCAGGATGGCGTATTTAATGGGCCCGAAGAAGGTGGAATGGATGCCCAGCAGCAGCACCGGCAGCAGCATCATCGCCATGCCGGGGCGCACATGGCCCCGCTCCGCCAGCAGCAGCCCGGCTCCGCCCAGCGCCATGATCGCGATCTCCGCGGTCTTCACCAGCCGGATGATGCGCGCCTTGTCATAGGTGTCGGCGAGCTGGCCCGCGAGCGCGGACAGGAGAAAGAAGGGCAGGATGGCGATGGCGGTGGCCAGCGCGTTGAAGTTCGCCTCCTGCGCCGCATCGTCGAAGATCGCATAGGTCGCGAACAGGACCATGGAGGTCTTGAACAGGTTGTCGTTGAACGCGCCAAGGAATTGGGTGGCGAAGAGGGGCAGAAAACGACGTCGCTTCAACAACCCGAGGGCATTTATCATGACAATCGGCGGCCCTCAGGTGACATACGATCGGGGCAGCATAGCCGGGCGGATACGCGGGGCCAATGGGGATCGTCGGCGCGCCATCGTCCTACGCCCCGATCGCCTCCACCAGCCCTTCGAACAGGCGGCGCCCGTCGGTGCGGCCGTGGGCGCTTTCCACCGCACGCTCGGGGTGGGGCATCATGCCGAGCACGTTGCCGCGCTCGTTGAGAAGACCGGCGATGCTCCGGGCGGAGCCGTTGACCGGCTCGGCATAGCGGAAGGCGACACGGCCTTCGCCCTCCAGCCGGTCGAGCGTGTCCGCGTCGGCGGCATAGTTGCCGTCGTGGTGGGCGACCGGCACCGTGATCCGCTCGCCGGCAGCATAGCGGCGGGTGAAGGCGGTATCGGCATTCCCGACCTCCAGCTCCACATCGCGGCAGACGAAGTTCAGGCCCTCATTGCGCATCAGCGCGCCCGGCAGCAGCCCCGCCTCCGTCAGCACCTGGAAGCCATTGCAGACGCCCAGGACGGGAAGGCCCTTGCCTGCCGCCTCTACCACTGCGCGCATCACCGGCGAACGTGCGGCGATGGCGCCCGACCGGAGATAGTCGCCGTACGAAAAGCCGCCGGGTACGGCGACCAAGCCGATGCCGTCGGGCAGGCTGCTGTCGCCGTGCCAGACCATCGTCGGGGCGGAGCCGGTCACCTGTTCCAATGCGGTCGCGATATCGCGGTCGCAATTGGAGCCGGGAAAGACGATCACGGCGGTCTTCACGCGCGTTCGATCCGGTAATTCTCGATCACCGTGTTGGCGAGCAGCTGGCGGCACATCGCATCCACCGAGGCATCGTCGGTGTCGTCGGCGACCTCCAGCTCGATGAGCTTGCCCTGGCGCACGTCCGACACGCCGGCGAAGCCGAGGCCGTTCAGCGCATGGTGAATGGCGCGGCCCTGCGGATCGAGGACGCCGGGCTTCAGGGTCACGAAGATGCGCAGTTTCATGGAGAGGCCTCGGGCGTGGTCGCTGGGCGGGCCTATGAACGGTGGCGGGGCGGGGGGCAAGCCGGAGCCGTATAGCGCTGCCTCTACGTCGCTTGGCGCGAACGGAGGGAGGGGCGATCAGAAGTAGCGGGCGAGGGTTAGTTCGAAGCGGCTGCGGGTGGTGGAGTAGAAGGCGTAGTTGGAACGGACGCGCGTCACCGACCAGTTGAGCTGGGGCGAAAGGCCGAGGACGCGGAGCTTGCGGTTACCCAGCGTGGCGCGGGTGAAGACCTGCCAGTCGCGGCGCGGATCCGGGGAGAAGATCGGCACGGGCGCGTCGAAGATCGTTCGCGCCGCGCCGATCGACGCGCCGAAGTTGATGCCCCATTTCAGCTCTCCGCCGACGCCGAGCGTGCCGCCGGCCTCGGTGCTGGACAGCGCGTCCGAGCGGAGCGCGTCGCGGCGGAGGTAGGGGCCGGCCGATACGACCTGGGTGGCGTTCACCGCCTGTTCGAAGGTGCCGTAGGCGGCATATTGCCAGCCGCTGTACCCGTCGTTGAACAGCGCGTCGCTGTGGCGCACGTCCAGTTGGATCCCGAGGCGGCGGCGGGAGTCGAGCACGGTCTGGCCGCCGGCGCGGACGCCGAACTGGCGGCTGACGGCATCGCCGCCGAACCAGCGCTGGGCACCGACGCCCTGGAGCGAGACGCGGGTAGCGGCGGAGAGCTGATACTCCGCGCCGGCCGCAACCTGACCCACCCAGGTGTCGAACTCGCCGCCCTTGTACTCGGTGCCGCCGACGTCGAGGTCGGCAATGACGCTGACCTTCTTTGCGACCGGCAGGCGGACGCTGCCCGAAGCGCGGGCGGTGATGCCGAGGCCGGAGCGGGCCTGCGCCTGGCTATCGAGCGACAGCGGGATGGGAGTGTCACCCAGCATCACCGTCACCGTGTCGGCAGCGGTGGCGTTGTTGATGTTGGTGTCGGGCGCGATGCCGGCGGCGATGTCGAGCTGCCACGGGCGGTTGGCCCGGATGGTGTTGCGGACGGTGCGGATGGTGCGCGCGAATTCCGGCGACAGGTCGCGGGTGCGCTCGACGACCTGGAACTGCTTGTCGGCGGCGCCGTACTGGCCCGTCGCCATGAACGCACGGGCAAGCTCGATACGGACGCGGGTCTGGCCGGGATCGTCGGCGAGAATGGCCTTGTACTGGCCGATCGCGTCCTTCCACCGGCCTTGATTGCCGGCGATGAAGCCGGAGAGAAAGCGGGTCTGGAGGGTGAAGCCGGGCGCCAGCGCCAGCGCGCGAACCAGCGGCTCGGCCTCTGCGAAGCGCTTCTGCCCGACCAGCTTCTCGGCCGCGGCCAGGTAGCCGGTGACGGTG
>CAKTFL010000383.1 GCA_934555855.1 uncultured Sphingomonas sp.
GCCGCGACTGATCGTTCGATCGGAGATAAAGGGCAGGGGCTCGGCGGGCGACCGCCGGGCCCCTTTCTTGTGCGGAACGGGCGCGCGGCCAAACCGTTTCCCTTCCGCAACCAAGGAGGGCAATCATGACCGCTATCGACAATGCAGGGGACGACACGTCCGCCGTGCCGAATGCAGGTAATCAGGAGCGCGACCCTCGCCAGGACGCGGGGCAGGACAAGTCGATCGCCAAGCGGCTGGAGAAGAACCCCGAAAGCTCCGACGCCAGGCTCGACAACGCGCTGGACGAATCAATGGACGCCAGCGATCCGCCCGCGTCGACCCAGCCGGTCCACAGCAGCGAGCCGCCCGCCTCGTCCGGCTATGATGCCGAGGCGGAACGCCAGCGGTCGGGCAGCGCCGACTGACCTGGCATACTGACGGCACATGGGGCGCGACGGGTTGTCGCGCCCACCCTCGCTCGGCGGCCTTTCACGGCCGCCGGGTTCGCTTCATCGCATATCTTGTTGCAGTGCAACGCCGTTTGTGATCGCATGCAGGCGGTCGAGCGACGGGTGTTAAGGGGAGGGTTAACCATCCTGGCGTAGACCGGCCATGGTAACTGGCGGGTGGGAGTTGGTGATGGGATCCAGGATGAAACCGGCCGAAGGGGCGATGACCCTGGCCGAGATGCGGGAGTTTGCGGGCTTTCCGGCGGCGACGCAGCGTTACATCCGGCGTTCGCTGGATATCGGCCTAGACCGCGAGGACGCCATGGAGCGATGGTCGCGCGATGTGGTGGAAGCGGCCAGCATCCGCGCCCAGGCCAGGCTCTACCGGGCGCTGCCGGTGGTGCGGGAGCTAGTGCCCGACGACACGGGGCTGGAGGCGATCGAGCCTTTTCTTGCGCCACTGATGACGCTGGTCGCGTTCGACGTTGGGCAGGGCAGGCTGGCGACCTTCTCGGCCGTGCGGTTTCTGTACGAACGGCTGATCGGCGCGGAGGTGCGGCCGTGGCTGCCCTCCGCCTTCTGCGCGGCCGCGGCGATGCCGCAGCTCCATCCCGAACTTCGCCGCACGCTGCTCCAGTCGATCAGCGAGGCGGCCGCCACGGCTTCGGGCTGGTCGAACAGGCAGCCTGCCTTTTTCCCGCATTGGGTGGAGAAGGTCGACACGGGCGCCCCCCTGCCGAACTGAGCCGCGAACCGCCGCCCCTCAGCGGCAGGCGCGCCACCCCGTCGCGCCGCGATCGGCCTGGTCGAGGTGGAGATGGTCGCGATGAGCGGCGTTGTAGTCGGGCGACAGCACCGTCGCGAACAGGCCGCAGGCGCCGTCGCGAACCTCGTGCAGGAACGCGACGTCGGCCCCTTCGCCGCGCCAATCGCGCGCGACGGTGATGCGCCGTCCGCCGGCAAGCCGGAAGCCGGCAATGTCGACCGCGTCGGCGCTCGCGTGCTCGCTCCAGGCTCCGCCATCCCTGCCGTACATCCGCCGGCAGCTGTAGCTGCCGAAATGCTCGACGGAGATCACCTGCCTCCCGAAATGTCGCTGCGCGGCGGGCTGGACGACGTTCCACTCCCACATGGCGAGCCCGGCCGCGACCGGACAGGCGGTGCCGAGCCCGGCAGGCGTGAAGGCAAGCCGGCGCGGACCACCGGGCAGGAAGCGGACGGCGTCGTCATACCCGCACTGTGCGCCGCCGGTGCGAGGCGGCAGCACGCGATAGCGGACCCCGGCCCGGTCCAGCGCCGCACGGCAGGCAGGCAGGTCGCCATGCAACCCCGCCAGCTTGCGCCCGGTGAACAGGCCGACGGGCGCAGACAGGTCGAGCGGTGTCCAGGGCAAATCCTGCGGCCGGCCACGCAAGGAGGCGAACAGCACCAGCGCCAGCGTCGCGAGCGTGCCCAGGGCGACGATCGCCCCGGCGATCCGGCGGACGGCGCGCATCAGCCGCGCCGCACCCTGGCGATCGCTTCCGCCGTGACCGGGTAGCCGAGCCCCTCCGGGATGCACAGATGCGGCTCGCCGTCGCGCTGTTCCAGTGTCGGGGTGATGGTGCGGACCGGATGGGCTCGAGCGTCGGCGACTGCCGCGGCATGATCGGCGAAGCGCACGAGGCGCTCGAGGTTGCGGCGCGTCGGATAGATCAGCACGCCCCGGCCCCCCTCGGCATCGGCCAGGACGGAGGCGGCGCTTGCCCAAAACAGGCGAGTGGTCTCACCATGGTCGGCGCTGGGTGGGGGCGCGTGCTCCGGCAGGGCGGCCAGGTAGAAGCGGGTGTCGAAATTGCGGATGCCGGGCTGATCGGGCCGCCACCGGGCGAAGGGGGTGAGGGTAGCGACGTTCAGCGTCACGCCCGCCTCGGCCAGCGCCTCGCCAAGCGATGTGCCCGCGTGGAGCGCCGCTCGGATGGTGTTGGTGCGCCGGGCGTCGGGTAAGGGCGACAGGCCGATCGGCAGGCCGGCCTCCTCCAGCGTCTCGCGGATGGCGGCGATGCGGGCGGCGGCATCCTCCGGATCCTCTGGCGCGAGCGTCACCGCCAGCGCGCGGTCGGCGGCATCCACCCGGCCGCCGGGAAACACCAGCGCACCGCCCGCGAACGCCATGGTTCTAGCGCGCTCCAGCATCAAGATCTCGGCCGGACCGGCCGCTGCGGGGCGAAAGATCACCAGCGTTGCGGCAGGGATCGCATCGGGTGTCTGGGAGCCGGTCACGATCGACCAACGCCGCGGGGGCGGCTGGGATCAATGTCTATCGATTTTTCGGCAAGGGCCGGTATCGGGCGTGGTGGAGCCGAGGGGAATCGAACCCCTGACCTCTGCAGTGCGATTGCAGCGCTCTCCCATCTGAGCTACG
>CAKTFL010000384.1 GCA_934555855.1 uncultured Sphingomonas sp.
CGGACCACGGCGAGATGGTCGCAGATCGTCTTCGCATTGGACGGCCCGACACCGATATTCACCAGCGTGATCCCAGTGCGGTCGGGCGCCATCAGGTGATAGGCCGGCATCTGGTGGCGCCGCCACGCGCTGTCGGACACGACCCGGTCGGGATCGTCACCCGCCTGCATCAGCACGCCGCCGGCGCCGGACACGGCGGTGAAGCGGCTTCCCTCGCCAAGCTGGCCCACGGCCCACCGCACGAATTCATCGACATAGCGGTGATAATTGGTGAACAGCACGAAGCGCTGGGTGTGCTCTGCCGGGGTGCCGGTGTAGTGCCTCAGGCGGGCCAGGCTGAAATCGGTGCGTAGCGCGTCGAACAAGGCGAGCGGGCGCGCCGGATCGGCCGACATCCAGCGTCCATCGGCAATTTCGTCGCCGATATGAGCAAGCTCCGTCGCCGGAAAGAAACGCGCCAGCTCGGCAGCCGAGACCTGGTCGAGGCTGAGCGCATGGCCGGGGTCAAGGACGTAGGCGAAGGGGATCTCCTGACGCCCTGGCACAGCCTGGACCTCGACGTCGTAATCCTCGATCAGCAGGGTCAGCTGTTCAGTGAGATAGTCGGCGAACATGCCCGGCTTCGTGACGCTGATCCGGTAGGTGCCGGGCGTGCTGAGCCGACCGAACGACCGGGTCGGAATTGGCTGTGCGTCCTCGCTGCCCCGATAGGTCAGCATGATCTCCGGATAGGCATAGCTGCCGTCGTGACGCGCCTGCGGATCGGGCCGGCGCCCCTCCATGACATAAGCGGTCAGCGCGTGCTGAAGCCGTTCAACGGAAGCGCGATACAGGCGGTCGAGTTCGGAGACGATGATGGAAGCGCGTGTCATCGGGCAGTCCTAGCGCGGGCGCGGACAGGAGCAAGGGGCGGGTCCGCCCGACCCCGCCCGCTGCCGATCACAGCTGTTCGAGAAGGTAATCGGCCGAGCTGACCCTGAACTCGCCGGGCTGCTCGACATGCAACTGCTTCACCACCCCGTCCTCGATCAGCATGGCGTAACGCTGGCTGCGCTGGCCCATGCCGAACTTCGATGCGTCCATGGTCAGGCCGAGCGCCTGGGCAAAGCTGCCATTGCCGTCCGCCAGCATCGTGATCCCGTCTGCGCCGTTCGCCTCGCCCCATGCCTTGAGGACGAAGGCGTCGTTGACCGCAGTGCAGGCGATCTCATCCACGCCCCTGGCCCGCAGCTGGTCGGCCTTTTCGACGAAGCCGGGCAGGTGCTTGGCCGAGCAGGTCGGGGTATAGGCGCCGGGCACCGCGAACAGGGCCACGGTCTTGCCGGCGAAATAAGCCTGTGTGCCCACCTGTTCGGGACCGTCCGTGGTCACCTTCACGAGGGTGGTGTCCGGCAGCCGGTCACCGACGCTGATCGTCATGCGTATTCTCCTGATCCGTCCCGGGTTCGTCCGGGACCTGTCCGTGTCGTGGGTCGTGCGCGTTGTCATTTCAAGCGTGGCGAGCCACGCCGCCGGTCCCTATGTTCAGGTCATGGAGTCTCCCACCTTCCTGTCCGGCCAGTTCCTGCTCGCGATGCCCGGCATCGGCGACCCGCGTTTCGACCACGCGGTGATCGCGATGTGTTCCCACGACGAGAAGGGGGCGCTGGGCATCGGATTGGGCGGGACGATCGAGGGGCTGGGCTTCCACGACCTGCTCGACAGCTTCCAGATCCCGCATGGCAAGGTCCCGAACGCGCCGGTTCATTTCGGCGGGCCGGTGGAAACGCGACGCGGTTTCGTGCTGCACAGCCGCGACTGGGATGGGGGCGACACGGTGGACGTGGCCGGGCGCTGGGCGCTGTCGACCACGGTGGACGTGTTGCGCGCGATCGCGGCGGGAACCGGACCTGCCCGCTGGACGGTGGCGCTGGGCTATGCCGGATGGGGCGAGAGGCAGCTGGAAGGCGAGCTGGCCCGTCCGGGATGGCTGAACGTGCCGGGTGACGAGGGGCTGCTGTTCGACACTCCCGCCGCCGAGCGCTGGTCGCGGGGCTTCGCCGCGGCGGGCGTCGATCCGCGGCTGCTGGTGTCGGGAGCGGGCAACGCCTGAGCTGATATAAAGCTTTCTTTATATTTGCCTCACTCGGGGTGAGCGGGTAAGGCGCGGGGCATCCGGCAAGGCCGTCCGGCCTGCCGACCACTTGTGAATCAGGAGTTCCGCCCGTGGCTACCGCCCCCGCGATCGACCAGCACGACTATGCCATCAAGGACATCGGCCTTGCCGATTTCGGCCGCGCCGAGATCCGTATCGCGGAAACGGAGATGCCCGGCCTGATGGCGCTGCGCGACGAGTTCGGCGCGACCCAGCCGCTGAAGGGTGCGCGCATCACCGGCTCGCTGCACATGACCATCCAGACGGCGGTGCTGATCGAGACGCTGGTCGCGCTCGGCGCCGATGTGCGCTGGGCGACCTGCAACATCTTCTCCACCCAGGATCATGCCGCCGCCGCCATCGCCGCCGCGGGCATCCCCGTTTTCGCGATCAAGGGCGAGAGCCTGGCGGATTACTGGGACTATGTCGGCTCGATCTTCGACTGGGACGTGAACGGCGACGGTCAGACGTCGAACATCATCCTGGACGACGGCGGCGACGCCACCATGTTCGCGCTGTGGGGCGCGAAGCTGGAGGCCGGGCAGAGCTTCGGCGAGCCGGAGAATGAGGAAGAGGTCGAGTTCCAGCGGGCGTTGAAGGCGTTCCTGGCGAAGAAGCCGGGCTATCTGACCGAGACGGTGAAGAACCTGAAGGGCGTGTCGGAAGAGACCACCACCGGCGTCCACCGCCTGT
>CAKTFL010000385.1 GCA_934555855.1 uncultured Sphingomonas sp.
GGCTGGGCACCGACCGGTTCGACCCTGCCGCCAGGCGGCGACACGCTTTTCGCGGTCACGCCTGCCGCCGCGAGCGCCGCCGAGTTGCCCCAGGCGGCATGGCCGTCGACACGGGACAGCCAGACCGGTCGGTCCTTCACCGCCGCATCCAGTTCGGCCGCGGTCGGAAAGCGGCCCAGGCCCCAGCTCTCCTGGTTCCAGCCGCCGCCCAGGACCCACTTGCGCTCCGGATTGGCGCGGACATAGGCCGCGATCTTCGCTTGCGCCTCCGCCAGCGACCGGGTGTCGGACAGATCGAGTTCCAGCGCGCGGAAGCCCAGCTCCGCCACATGGCCATGGGCGTCAATCATCCCGGGCAGCAGCACGCGCCCCTTCATGTCCGCGCGCCAGTCGAGCTTCTCGGGCCGCTTCTCGCCCGACTTGAGCAGCTTCGAAACCTTTCCGTCCGGGGTCAGCAGCAGCCCGGTGAAGCGGATCACAGCGCCGTCCTTGTCCAGCGTCATTCCGTTCACATTGTCGACCAGCGCATCGGCCGACGCGGCACCGGGCACCAGCAGCGCCGGGGCGAGAAAGATGACGGGCAGGCGAACAAGGGAGCGGCGGTTCAGCATCGCGGCGCTGCTTACGGTCTGGCAGCGGATTTGAAAACTCGCGAAAGTGCGCGGCAACGCCGCCCCTGAAGCTAGCCCGCCGCCGTCGCGGGTTGCGAGCGCTGTTCCCCCCCGCGGTCGGATGATCTAGGCACCTGCTCCACCGCCCGGGCCCGGCTTGTCGGATCCCTCTCCCGGCGGATCGGAAATGCGCCCTGCCGACAAGCCGGGGCAAACGGAAAGAAGTCGATGGCTACCCAGCTCGTGCGTCCCGATCCCCTGCCCGTCACCATCGAGGATGTGCGCGCCGCGCACGCCCGCATCGGTGACGCGATCGTCCGCACGCCGACGCTGATCAGCCGAACCCTATCCGACCTGACGGGTGCCACCATCTATCTGAAGTTCGAGAACCTTCAGTTCACCGCTGCCTACAAGGAGCGCGGGGCGCTCAACACGCTGCTTCAGCTGTCGCAGCCGGCGCGCGAAGCCGGGGTGATCGCCGCGTCTGCCGGCAATCACGCCCAAGGCCTGGCCTATCACGCCAACCGGCTCGGCATTCCCTCCACGATCGTGATGCCGCGCAACACGCCGATCGTGAAGATCGTCCAGACCCAGGGACATGGCGCGACCGTCATCCTCGAGGGCGAGACGTTCGACGCCGCCTATGCCCATGCCCGTGTGCTGGAGGCTGAGCGGGGCTACACCTTCGTCCACCCCTTCGACGATCCGCGCGTGATCGCCGGCCAGGGAACCGTGGCGCTGGAGATGCTGGAGGACGTGCCGACGATCGACACGCTGGTCACCCCGATCGGCGGCGGCGGCCTGATTTCCGGCATGTCGGTGGTCGCCCACGCGCAGGAGCGCCCGATCGAGGTGGTAGGCGTGCAGGCGGAACTCTATCCGTCCATGTACAACCGCATCAACGGGACCGACATGTCCTGCGCCGGCGATACGCTCGCCGAGGGTATCGCAGTCAAGGAGCCCGGCGGCATCACCAGCCGCATGGTGGCCGAGCTGGTCAAGGACATCGTGCTCGTCGGGGAACGCAGCCTGGAGGAGGCGGTCAGCCTGCTGCTCCAGATCGAGAAGACGGTGGTGGAGGGCGCCGGCGCCGCCGGCCTCGCCGCCCTGCTCGCCCATCCCGACCGCTTCCGGGGCCGCACGGTCGGCATCGTGCTGTGCGGAGGCAACATCGACACGCGCCTGCTGGCCAATGTGCTGCTGCGCGACCTCGCCCGGTCGGGCCGACTCGCGCGTTTGCGGATCCGTCTACAGGATCGGCCGGGCGCGCTGTTCAACGTCGCGCGCATTTTCGACGCGGAGCGGGTCAACATCATCGAAGTTTATCACCAGCGGGTGTTCACGACCCTGCCGGCCAAGGGGCTGATCACCGACATCGAGTGCGAAACGCGCGATCGCGCACATCTCGACAGCCTGATCGCGGCGTTGCAGGCCGGGGGATATGAGGTCGCGCCGGTGGAGCTTGCCTGAAGGGAGGCCGGTTAACCTACTTTGGTGGTTAACCGGCTTTTCATGATCGTCGGGGCCACTCATATAGGGGACGAGCCTTTCAACTGTCATTGCCCCGGGGATCCAAGCCAGCGTGACCGCGCCGTTCCGCTTTCCGCGTTTCTTCGTGACCAGCCCGGCGCCCTGCCCCTATCTTCCCGGGCGTCAGGAGCGGAAGGTGTTCACGGAACTCAGCGGCCCGAATGCGGGAGAGTTGAACGATGCGCTCGGCCGGATCGGATTTCGCCGCAGTCAGGGGGTCGCCTATCGGCCGTCATGCGCCGGCTGCACCGCCTGCGTGTCGGTGCGGGTCCTGACCCAGGAGTTCCAGCCCAACGCCAGCCAGCGCAAGCTGCTGAAGCGCAACACCGACCTGCGGGTCAGCGCCTGCCGCGCCTGGGCAACTGACGAGCAATACCAGCTGCTGCGCCGCTATCTCGCCGTCCGGCATCCCGGCGGCGGCATGGCGGGAATGGACGAGGACGACTATGCCGACATGGTCGAGCATAGCCCGGTCCAGTCGATGATCATCGAATATCGCGAGCCGGGCACCGATGGGCGACGCGGCCGGCTGGTCGGCGCGTGCCTGACCGATCGCCAGGCGGACGGGCTGTCGATGATCTACAGCTTTTTCGCCGCCGATGACGAGACGCGGCCCGGGCTGGGCAACTTCATCATCATGGATCACATCCTCCGCGCGCGCGAGGCGGGACTTCCCTTTGTC
>CAKTFL010000386.1 GCA_934555855.1 uncultured Sphingomonas sp.
GCCGCAACAGGCGCCCTGCCTGATGGGGCTGAAATCGGGCGTGGTCGGGGTCAAGCTGACCGGCGGCACCAACATCCGGCCGCTGTTGCAGGACAATGTGCGGATCTGGTCGGACTGGCCGCTGGCGACCTATCGCCGCGAAACGGGGGAGGCGATCTCTCAGACCGCGTTCGAGCAGCGCATCCTCGACGACGAGGGCTTCGCGGCCCGATGGGGCGAACTCGGTCCCGTTTATGGCAAGCAATGGCGGCGCTGGCTGGGCGCGGACGGCCGCGAGCATGACCAGATCGCGGCACTGGTCCGCACGCTGCGCGACAATCCAGCGAGTCGACGGATGCTGTTCCACGGCTGGAACGTCGCCGAACTCGGCGCCATGGCGCTGCCGCCCTGCCACATGGTCTATCAATATCATGTGACGTCGGACGGCCGGCTCAACTGCCTGTTGTTCCAGCGTTCGGTGGACCTGCTGCTAGGCGCCGCGTTCAACTTCGTGGGGGCGACTGCGCTTCAGCTGATGCTGGCGCAGCAGGCGGACCTGGTGCCGGGCGAGCTGGTCTGGGTGGGTGGGGACGTCCACCTCTACCTGAACCATCTCGATCAGGCGCGCGAACAGCTGTCCCGCGATCCGCTGCCCTTTCCCCGAATGCGGCTGACCCGCCGCGCGGCGAATATTGACGATTATCGGATCGAGGATTTCGAGGTCAGCGGCTATGTCCCCCATGCCGCGATCAGGGCGGACGTGGCGGTGTAGGTCGTTGACGCGCCCCGGCCGGCCTGATCTAGGCTGGGGACCAGAATGGCGATGGGAGAATGGCGATGTACCTGAAGATCGTGCCGGGACCGCTGTTGCTCGCCACCCTTGCCGCAGCGGCGGTCGCGCAGGACCGGGCGCCCCAGATCCAGCCGGCACAGGTCGACCCATCGCGGCCCGACTGGGAGAACCCGGCGGTTTTCGCGCGCGGTAAGCTGCCGGCCCGCGCCACAGGCTTTCCGTTCGAAAGCCGCGCCAAGGCGCTCGCCGGCCACCGCACGCGATCCTCGCGCTTCCTGCTGCTGAACGGCGAGTGGAAGTTCGCCTTCTCGCCCGGATCCGACGCCGTGCCGACCGGGTTCGAGCGGCCGGACTATGACGTGTCGGCGTGGAAAAGCATCAAGGTTCCCGCTGACTGGCAGACACAGGGCTATGACCAGGCGCGCTACAACAACATCACCTATCCCTTTCCCGCCAACCGCCCGCTGATCCCGCACGCCACCAATCCGGTCGGATCGTACCGGCGCGACGTGGAGGTGCCCGCGGGCTGGACGGGTCAGGACGTGATCCTGCACATCGGCGCGGCCGGGTCGGCCTATGACGTCTGGGTCAACGGCAGCAAGGTGGGCTATTCTGAGGATTCGAAGCTTCCCGGCGAGTTCGACGTCACCCGCTTCGTGAAGCGGGGCCGGAACACCGTCGCGATCCAGATCCATCGCTGGTCCGACGGCAGCTACCTGGAGGACCAGGATTTCTGGCGCGTGTCGGGGATCGAGCGCGAGGTCTATTTGATGGCCGCGCCGAAGACCCGTGTGCGCGACGTATTCGTCCATGCCGGGCTCGACGACACGTACCGCACGGGCAAGCTGTCGGTCGACGTGGCGGTGACGCCGGGCGCGGCGACCAGCGCGCGATATGTGCTGATGGATGGAGACCGGACCGTGCTGCAGGGGCGCACCGCAGTGGCGGCGGGGCAGGCCGAGCGCCAAGCGACGCTGACCGGCACGATTCCCGGCGTAAAGCCCTGGACCGCCGAAACGCCGAATCTCTACATGCTGCTGGTCGAGCTGTACGACGCCAGGGGGGGCATCATTCAGTCGACCTATCAGCGGATCGGCTTCCGCACCGTCGAGATGAAGAACGGCCTGGTCAACGTCAACGGCCGCCCGATCACCATCCGCGGCGTCAACCGCCACGAGCATGATCCCGAAAGCTTCCACGTCATCAGCCGCGAATCGATGGAGCGCGACGTCCAGCTGATGAAGCGCAACAACATCAACGCGATCCGCACCTCGCATTATCCCAACGACCCGTATCTCTACGAACTCGCCGACCGCTATGGCCTGTATGTCATGGACGAGGCGAACATCGAGAGCCACGCGTACATGGATTATGCGAACAAGCATCCCGAGCGGCGCGGCGCGTTCCAGCTCGGCTTCGATCCCGCCTGGAAGGACGCGCATGTCAGCCGCGTCGTCAACATGGTGGAGCGCGACAAGAACCACCCCTCGATCATCTTCTGGTCGCTCGGTAACGAGGCGGGGATCGGTCCCAATTTCGCCGCCGCGGCGCAGGCGGCAAAGGCGCGCGATCCCGGCCGGCTGATCAGCTATCTGGGGTGGGGGACCTTCGACACCGAGCAGAGCGACCATCGCCCCAACTGGTTCGCGGATATCTACGCGCCCATGTACGACAGCGCGTACCGGCTGGCCGACTATGCGACCAACTGGAACTTCAAGCAGCCGGTCATCATGTGCGAATACGGCCACATGATGGGCAATTCGGGCGGCGACCTGAAGGAATATTGGGACACGATCTACGCCCATCCCGACCGGCTTCAGGGCGGGTTCGTGTGGGACTGGGTCGACCAGTCGACATACCGCTACACCAAGGACGGGCGCCGCTATTGGGGCGATGGCGGCGAATACGGCCCCAACCCAGGCGGCGATATCGAGTTCGGCGACGGCCTGTTGCAGTCGGACCGCACTCCGAACCCGACCCTGTATGAGCTACGCAAGGTCTATGCGCCGGTGCAGTTCGACGGCTTCGACGTGGCAAGCGGGCGGGTGA
>CAKTFL010000387.1 GCA_934555855.1 uncultured Sphingomonas sp.
GCATAGCCCTCCGTCAGGTAGAACTGGCGCAGCTTCTGCTGGTCATAGGCAAGCCGGTCCTGATCATAGCTGGTGTTGGACGACAGAAAGCGAAACAGGCGCGCCTGCTTGGTCGCCATCTGCTCGCGCAGCTTGTCGTCGGAAAAGACCTCGTTGCCCAGAATGTTGATCTGGCGGACCTTGGACTTAGGTCCCTCGGTGACCTCGAACACCACATCGACGCGGTTCTGGTCTAGATTGACCATCTTCGGCTCGACAGAAGCCGCAAACCGCCCCTGCCGGCGGTACAGCTCGATGATCCGCGCCACGTCCTGACGGACGGCGGTGCGGGTGAAGATCTGACGCGGCTTGAGCTTGATCTCCTTGTCGATCTTGTCCTGCTTGAGCCGCTTGTTGCCCTCGAAGATCACGCGATTGATGATCGGGTTCTCGCGAATCCGGATCACGATATCGCCGGTCTGCGCGCCGGAGATTTGGACGTCGGCGAACAGGTCGCTAGCATACAGGTCTCGCACCGCCTGATCGAGCAGCTCGTTGTTGAACCGCATCCCGATCCGCAGACGCGTGTAGGACAGCACGGTGTCGGGCTCGATACGCTGCGATCCTTCGACCCGCAGCGTCTTGATGCTCAGGGCAGCGGGGTCTGCAACCGTCACGGTCGCCCCTTGCGGGCTGGGCGCGGGCAGGTTCTGAGCCGGCACGGCCGCGGCACGTCGCGCCGCACCACCGGCCGGCCTGCGCTGCGCGTCGGCGGTCGTCGCCAGGCCGGCGATCATCGTGCCGGTCAACAGCATGGCCGTCATGCGTACGCCGAATGTAGAAGACTTGATTACAATCACCCGATCCACCCCAAGAAGCGCACGGCTTCCGCTACGCGCTCGCCCTGCCCCACTCCGGTCAACCAATCAACCCGGCCAGGTTGCGCCATAATCCCACCGCTCCAAGGTCGTTGAAGGTCGCGACCAGCATCAACGCCAGGATCGCCGCCAGCCCACCGCGAAATGCCCATTCCTGTACATACGGCTCCAGCGGACGGCGGCGCACCGCCTCGACCGCATAGAAAAGCAGGTGACCGCCATCCAGCATCGGAACTGGCAGCAGGTTGATGAACCCGAGATTGATGGACAAAAGGCCGACCAGCCAGACATAGGACGCCAGCCCCATCGACATCATCTCGCCGGACACTTTCGCGATCCGCACCGGACCGCCCAGGTCCTTGACCGACCGCCTGCCGCTGATCACCTGCCCCAGCGTTTCCACCGTTGTGCCGATGATATTGCCCATCTGACGTACCGCTACGCCCGGCGCCCGGACCAGCGACACGCGCTCGTACACGGGCTTATCGCCGAGGATACCCAGCAATCCCAGCCGATATTCGTTGCCGAACCGATCGCGCTGCACATCGGTCGCGATTGTCGCCGTCGTGGCGAGCGGCCGGCCGTTGCGGACGAAATCGACACGCACGGCCTCTCCGGGCCGGATCTGGACATAGCGCACCATGTCCTGGAATCGTTCGATCGAGCGCCCGCCGAGCATCGTCACCCGATCCCCGGTCCTCAGCCCCGCTGTCGCCGCCGCGCTGCCAGGCTGGATCGCGCCGACCACCGGGGGCATCCGCGCCTCACCATAGGCCATGGCGAACCCGCCCAGGATCAGCAGTGCCAGCAGAAAATTCACCAGCGGCCCTGCCGCGACGATGATCGCGCGCTGCCAGACGGGCTTGGCCTGGAACGTCTGATTGCGTTCTTCCGCCGGCAGCGCCAGCCAGGCGGCATCGGGCTGACTGGCCGGGTTCATGTCACCAGCGAATCGCACATAGCCGCCGAGCGGCAGCCAGCCGAACTTCCACCGCGTCCCGCGCCGATCGGTGAAGCCGGCGATCTCCCGTCCGAAGCCGATCGAAAAGGCGTTTGCCTTTACCCCGAACAGCCGGCCGGCCAGGTAATGTCCCATCTCGTGCACGAACACGAGTGGCCCGATCACCAGAACGAACGCCAATATGGTCAACAGAAAGCCGGGGGACTCGATCACGCCACTGGATCCCTTACGCGCCCCTTGCCAACCCGCTCGCCCGCCACTCTTCTCGCTTCGGCATCGACGGCGAGAACTGCGTCGAGCGTGTCCGGAGCGGGCGGAACGTAACGCTGAAGCGTATCGTCGACGATTGCGGCAATTTCGAGGAAGCCGATCCGGCCCGCCAGGAACGCCGCCACCGCTATCTCATTGGCAGCGTTCAGGATAGCGGGACGGCCCCCGCCCGCATTCACGGCCGATCGGGCGAGCGACAATGCCAGGAATCGGCTACCATCGGGCTCTTCAAAATCCAGCCGGCCTAGCCTGACCAGATCCAGTGGTTCCATCGGGGTCGCCATCCGCTCCGGCCAGGCGAGCGCATGGGCGATGGGAACACGCATGTCGGACGGTCCCAGCTGAGCCAGCATCGATCCGTCGACATAATCGACGAGGCTGTGGATGACCGACTGGCGATGCACCACGATCTCGATCTGATCGGGGTAGACCGGAAACAGCCTTGCCGCCTCGATCAGTTCCAGCCCCTTGTTCATCATCGTCGCGCTGTCGACTGAGATCTTGGCACCCATCGACCAGTTGGGATGCGCGACGGCCTGGGCGGGCGTGACCCGCGCCATGTCGGCCAGCGTGGCATCGCGGAACGGCCCGCCACTCGCCGTCAACACGATCCGGCGGACCTGATGAGGCCGCTCGAAATCAAAGCACTGGAAGATCGCATTGTGCTCGGAATCGACCGGCAACAGGGTTGCACCGCTTTGCTTCACGCTTGCAAGCATC
>CAKTFL010000388.1 GCA_934555855.1 uncultured Sphingomonas sp.
CAGCAGCGTGCCGTCGGCGGAGAACGACTGCACCTGCCAGCGCGCCGGCAGCGGCTGGGACGCATCGGACACCAGCGTGATCCGGGTCGCGCCGTCGCGATGCTCGGCCACGATGGCCTGCGGGGCGAAGAAGCGCCGCGCCTCATACTGCAACAGCTTCCAGCGGCCATCATGATCGATGCTCGCCCATGAAATGGCCGGCCACACGTCGTTGAGCTGCCAGAACAGCGATCCCATCGTTACCGGGCGGCAGGCGCGGTGGTGAAGCGCGGCCATGGCGATCGCCTGCGCCTGGTTCACCTGACTGAGATAGACGAAGTCGCCCAGGTCCTTCGGCTCGCCCAGCCGCTCGCGGATGTAGAACAGCAGCCGTTCATTGCCTTCGCCCGCCAGGAACTTCTGGTGCGCCTTCATCACCGGGCTGTCGGGCGTGAGCGAGCCGCGGCCGGCGAAATCGCGGATGGTGGCCAGGTCCGGCGCGCCTTGGAACCCGTATTCAGACATGAAGCGCGGGCAGGCGTCCAGATAGCGCTCGACCGGCTTCGATCCCGACCACACGTCCCAGAAATGGCGATCGCCTGCCGCGTCGGTGTCGACCGGCCCCTCATAATCGGTGGAGGGGGAGCCCGGCCAATAGGGCGTGCCCGGCGACCGCGTCAGCACCGCATCGCGCAGCACCCGGTCGAACAACACCGCCATGCCGGCGCCGACCCGCTCCTGTTCGTCTGGGCCGATCGCGCGCTTGTACGCCTTGCGGTCCGACCAGTTCTCCCAGCCGGACAGCACCTCGTTGCCGCCGGTCCACCCGACGATCGCGGGATGATGGCTCAGCCGCTCGACCTGCTCCTCGGCCTCTACCCGGACATTGTCGCGAAAGGCGGGGTCGGGCGGCGTCACCGATCCGCCGAACATGAAGTCCTGCCAGATCATCAGGCCCATCTCGTCCGCCATGTCGTAAAAGGCGTCGTCGAGATAATAGCCGCCGCCCCAGACGCGGATCATGTTCATGTTGGCGTCGCGCGCACCGCGGATCAGCTCGACGGTGCGAAGGCCGATGCGGCGCTCCGCCCGGTCGGTCGCGGCGCCGCCCTGTTCCAATGCCGCCGCGACGCGGTAAAGCGGCTGCGCGCCATAGCCGACCGGCTGCCAGCGCTGCGGATGCGCGACGGTCAGCGGCACGACGACTCGGTTCAGCCCGACCGCGAGCGTCACCCGGCTTCTCGCCTCCACCTGCGCGCCGTCCGGGCCGGTCAGCATTACTCGCAGGGTGGCGGTTCCGGCGCGATCGGCAACAATCTCCGCCTTTGCCGACAACCGCGCCTCGGCGTCGTTCAGCGCGTCATGCTCGACGCGGAATGCCCCGATCCGCGCCTCGTCCCACGCTTCCAGCCGTATCGGCCGCCACGGGCCGATGTTGACGATGCGCGGCCCCCAGTCCCAGCCATATTGGTATTTGGGCTTGCGGATATAGGGCGAGGTCTGCCGCCCCTTGGGCTCGTCGCCGAACGCGGAATCATACTCGCCCGGCAGCGACCGCTTTTGGGCCAGCACCATCGGCTGGAGCGCGCGGATCGGTGCGGCAAAGCCGATCGTGATCGTATTCGCCCCAGCGCGCAGGAACGGCTTCGCCGCCACCCGCCAGCGGCGATGGGCGTTGTCGGCCTTCAGCACCTCGCGCCCGTTGATCGCGACGGTAGCGAAGGTGTCGAGCCCGTCGAACACCAGATCGAGATGGTCGCGCGCCAGCATCGCCGCATCGACGTTCAGCGTGCGGCGATACTGCCAGTCGCTGCGGCCCACCCACTGGATCGCCGCTTCGTTCAGTCCCTTGAACGGATCGGGCACTCGGCGGGCGGCGATCAGGTCCTGCTGCACGCTGCCGGGAACGCGCGCCGCGAACCAGCGCGCCTCCCGCTTGTGAGCGGCCATGGCGGCGGCATCCCCCGGAGCGATGCGCGCTTGCCAGCCGCTGTCCAGCGACACGGTCGTGCGCGGGGTCGCATGGGCGGCTGACGCCAGCAGCAGCGGCGCGACAAGCCATCCGCGCCGCATCAGCGCCGCTCCGTCAGCTGCACCTGCTCGACGGCGTAATAGGGCTCCGCCACCGGCGAGGTGAACTGGAAGCAGATGTCGCGGTCACCCTCCATCTGCGGCAGCGTGCCCGAAAACCTCATCCGCGTCGGTGAGGCGGCTGGGTCGGGCAGCGGGAAGGAGGCGGCGATCACCGGCTTGGGCGCGTCCTTGTCCGGCGGACCCTTGCGTCCGGCCTGACAGCCGACCAGTACCAGCAGCTCGCCATGCGCGGTGACGTTGTAATGCTCGCGCACCGCTCCCGCCTCATGCGCCAAGCCGTAATGGCGCGCCAGCCGCGCGACCGAGACGGTGAAGCCCCTCGCCACGTCCATCGGCGCTGCCGGATAGGCGCTGCACGTGTCGAACAGGTTGATGTTGAACACGGGCGCGTTGCCGGTCGCCTCCGACGTCAGCGGCACCCGCAGCCCCAGCGCGCCGCGTGGGCACGCCACCATCTCCGACGAGCTACGCAGCAGCAGCGCGTCGCGTGCGCGCGGGCGCTGGTCGGCCGCCCTGACGTGATCTTCGCGGACGAGCCGACCGGCAACCTGGACTCGCGGTCCGGCGCCGAGGTCCTGGGTTTCCTGCGGGACAGCGTCCGCGAGCACGGCCAGACCATCGTGATGGTCACCCACGACCCGGTGGCGGCGAGTTACTCCGACCGGGTGGTGTTCCTGGCCGACGGCGCGATTGTCGACGAGCTGGCGAACCCGACCGCCGAGTCGGTCCTGGAC
>CAKTFL010000389.1 GCA_934555855.1 uncultured Sphingomonas sp.
AGCCTTCAATGCGCGTGAAGGTCGCTGCCCCTTAGCGTTTCCAGCACGTCGTCGACCCGTGCGGGATCGCCGACCGCGAGAACATGGCCCTCGCTCGACGCGGTCAGGGGATCGCCGTTCCAGTCGCACATGCGCCCGCCTGCCCCCTCCACGATTGGCACCAGCGCCGCGAAGTCGTAGAGCTGGAGCCCGCTCTCGCACACCAGGTCGAGATGGCCGGAGGCGAGCAGGCCGTAATTGTAACAGTCGCCGCCATAGACCGGGCCCTGGCGCGGCGCCCCGCCGGACACCGCCGCGACCAGCCGCAGGAAATGCCCCACGTCCCCTTCCGCGAACAAATGCGGGCTGGTGGTCGCCAGCGCGGCTCCCTCCAGTGCCGGGCAGGGCCGGGTCGTCGCCGGCGCGCCGTTGAAGCGGGTTTGCTGCCCCGCCGCACCGATCCAGCGCTCGCGCTGTATCGGCTGGTCGATCACGCCCAGGATCGGCCAGTCATCCTGGACCAGCGCGATCAGCGTGCCGAAGATCGCCCGTCCTACCGTGAAGCTGCGCGTCCCGTCGATCGGGTCCAGGACCCAGGTCCGGCCGGTGACGCCCTGCTTGGTCCCATATTCCTCGCCTACCACGCCATCGCCCGGCGCCTCGGCATCCAGCAACCGGCGCATCGCCGCCTCCGCCGCACGGTCAGCCAGCGTGACGGGGGAGCGATCCTCCTTCCACTCGGTCCCCATCTCGCCACGGAAATAGGGACGGATGGCTTCACCCGCCGCATCGGCGAGCCGGGTGGCGAGTTCGAGATCCTTGGGGGAGACGCGCATCCGCTCTGCCTATCGCGCGCCCATGCATTCGGCTAGAAGCGCATCGACCTGAGACGAGGATTTTCAATGCGCCTGATCGCTTGTGCCGCCGCCCTCCTCCTCGCCGGCCCCGCCGCCGCCGCGCTCGCGCCCGGCGCGCGCGCGCCGGACTTCACCGCGCAGGGAGCGGTCGCGGGCAAGCCGTTCACCGTTAACCTGAAGGCCGCGCTGAAAAAGGGGCCGGTCGTGCTGTATTTCTTCCCCGCCGCGTTCACCAGCGGCTGCAACGCGGAGGCGCACGCCTTTGCTGAGGCAATTCCCGATTTCAGGAAAGCGGGCGCGACGGTGATCGGCATGACCGCCGGCAATGTCGACCAGCTGGAGGCGTTTTCCAGCAAGATGTGCGCGGGCAAGTTCGCGGTCGCGGCGGCGGGTCCGGCCGTCGTCCAGGGCTATGACGTCGTCCTGAAAAAGCCGGACGGCAGCGCTGCCGCGGTGACCAGCCGCACCAGCTACGTGATCGGGCGCGACGGCCGTGTCGCCTTCGTTCATGACGACATGAACCCCGCCCGGCATGTCCGCCAGACCCTGGAAGCGGCGCGGAAGCTGGGCCGCCGGGGCGCCTGACCCGACGCTGTCAGCCGGATCGGAAATTTCACGGTCACCCTCTGCTAAGGTTTCGATACTAAATCTTGGCTCCGCCGGGAGGGAAACAGTGGCAGCGAGTGGGGCAGCGACGCGGGTGCGAAAACGGACCGATCTTTTCGATCGTATCGGTGCATTCCTGGCGGCGCACGGGCTGGGGCCCGAACCGGAAAACTACAGCTTCGTCTATACGGTGCTGACCGATCCGTCCGGTCCGCTCGCCCTGGCGGTGGCGCGGATCACCGATGGCGGCTTCAGGCTGAGCACGGACGACCTGGCGACGCTTGGCGTCGACCTGCGCTTCGGCGCGCCGATCACCCCGACCGCGACAGCCCCCAAGAGCGCTCCTCCCGCCGACCCGCAGGCCGACCAGGCCGAACAGCTGGTGGCGCAGACCCAGGCGCAGGTGGACGGCTTCGCCGATATGGTCCGCACGATCCGCAACGAGGCCAGCGACTTCGGCCGAGACCTGGCGGCGAGCGCGGCGGAGATCAGCCGCTCGGCCGACCGTGGCGGGATCGAGGAAATCGCCCGGATCACGGGCAGCATGGTGGCACGCGTCCGCCATGCCGAAACGCAGCTGGAAAGCGCCACGCGTGAGGCCGATGCTCTGCGCGAAAAGCTGGCCGAGGCGCAGGAAAGCGCCCGGCGCGACCCGCTGACGGGCCTCGCCAACCGCCGCGCGCTGACGGAAGCGCTGGCGAAGCGAGTGCCCAACTCGCGAGATTGCGTCGCCTTGTGCGATATCGATCGGTTCAAGCTGATCAACGACGTCCATGGCCACCCGGTCGGCGACCGGGTCCTGACCGCGATCGCCAGGATCCTGGCCGAGGAATGCGCGGGCCACATGGTCGTGCGCCACGGCGGCGAGGAATTCTCCATCTACATGCAGGGCGTCGACCTGGCCGAGGCGAGCGCCTTGCTGGAGCAGGTTCGCGCCGCGGTCGCTGCAAGGCGCTTTCGCGACCGCGACACGGGCGCTTCGCTCGGAAGCATCACCATTTCGGCCGGCGTCACCGCGTTCCGCCCGGGCGAGATCACCGACCGCTCGCTCGAACGCGCGGACCAGCTGCTCTACACCGCCAAGTCACAGGGCCGCGATCAGGTCTGTACGGGCTGAGCCGCCGCCAACAGCTGGCGAGAAGTACCAAGGGCTGGGGCCTCGCCGCCTGCCTCTTTCGCGACTTTTCGGGCATGACGCTGTAATCGCCTCACTTCTTTAATTTGGCACGCGGGATGCAAATCCCTTGGCATGACCCGGACAGGCCGGCGTCATCAACCAAGGGAACCTCATCATGTCCGCTACCCTCGCCTCCGCCCAGCGCGTGGTCTTCTCGGCTGTCGCGGCGTTGCTCGTCGCC
>CAKTFL010000390.1 GCA_934555855.1 uncultured Sphingomonas sp.
CGACCCAACCGCCATGGCGATGAAGCCGAACCACAGCCAGTCCACTGTGCTCATCGTTAAGTCCTTTCCGATCACACACGGGACAAACAGGTCAGCTCGGAAAAAGCACCCGAAATAAATATCTTAGAGAAGATCAAACAAGTTATTTACAGGCGGGACTTGTGAAGAACGCCGCCGACTGCGGGTGCTCATAACGCTGTCGAGAGCTTAGAATAATGATCTGATCGTCGGCCTCAGTGCTGGAGGTTCCGTATCTCCAGCCGAAGAACAGCGCCAGCATCCGACGTCCAGCTCGGCGTCGCTCCGATCTGGCGCGATAGGCCCTGGATCAGCTTCATCCCCGTTCCCGATCCTGGCGACGCTGGTTCCGACTGCGAAGGCAGCCCTCTGCCGTTGTCACGAATCTGGAGGATTAGGGACCCATCGCACTCTTCCGCCTTCGCGCTGATAATCGGCTCATCCGCGCCGACGAAGGCATGCTTGAGGCTGTTCGTCGTGAACTCGTTGAGGATGAGCCCAAGCGGGATCGCCGTGTCGCTGGTGATCGCGACGTCGGGCAGGTCCAACATCAAACGCACGCCTCTTTCCCGGTGTACGTCGACCAAGCCTTCGAGAAGTTGAGTAGCGTAGTCGCGGAGCGACAGCCGATCCTCCGAGCCCGTGGCATAGACCTGCTCGTGAACGAGGCGAAGCGCCTCGACCCGCTCACCCACGATGCTCAGTTCGGCGCGCGCGTCGTCCGTTTGTGCCCTACGCTCCCGTAGATGGATGAGGCCGCGGATCGCGCCGATGTTGTTCTTGATGCGATGCTGGAGTTCGCGCAGCAGCGTCTCGTTGCGGTCGGTCGCATCCCGTAGCGCGTGAACCTTGTGCAGGCGGTCGATCACCGGGCCGAGAATGGTGGCATAGGTGCGCAGGAAGGCGATCGATTCCTCGTCCGGCTCCCACGGTTCACGGCTGTCGACCTGAAGGAGACCATATGGCTGACGACCGGGCAGGAAGATCGGCACGTTGATGATCCCGACTACCCCTGCATCGACCATGAAGGCGGGAAAATCGAAACGATCTTCCTGGTGGATGTCGGGCGTGAGGACCGGCTCGCCCAGCTCGACCGAGTAGGTCTCGGATGAGCGCTCGCCCATGGGCAGGCGGGCATGACCGACCACGCCGTCGGGCCAGCCTACGCCGGCGCGCACCAACAGCCTCTGCTCGTCCTGCTCGATCTCCATAACCTTGGCGAGATGGCAGTCGAGCGCCTGTGCGATGAGGCGGCACGCTTCTGTCAGAACCTCGTCCAAGCTTTGGCTGCCGAGGGCAAATTCACCGAAGTCGGCGAGCACCTTCTGCCGCCGCACCATTGTCCCCTGATCCGGCAAAAACTTACTCCCGAAATGGCCAGCGGCCATAAGGGGCAGGACCGTTGCAGACACTTGGCTATGTTAGGACGTAAGCGATGCTACAGCTTTCTTGTTTTTCCATCGCAAGCCATGTCGTAAAATCGACGACATACGCGACGTTCGGAAGTGAGCATTTCCGCGACAGCGTGGCCTTTCTCCGCAACCCCGTCATTACGCCGCCTCACCTACGCCGTGAGCGGATGCTTGTTCAGTTGGATCAAGCATTCGCTGATGGAGGTTGAGGCAGAACAACCGATCGAAAGTTAGAATGCCGGATGCCCAAACCTACCTCTCCAAGCTGGCTTAGCGGCGAAAGCGAGATGGTTCGCCGCATTCGAAAGCACGATTGGGGTGCGACCCCGCTCGGACCGTTGGAGCAATGGCCCGTATCGCTGCGCAGCGCGCTGACGCTGGTCCTTGGCCATCCGTTGCCGATGGCGTTGGGTTGGGGACCGGACCTCGTCACCATCTACAACGACGCCTATCGTCCACTGCTCAGCGGGAGGCCCGAGGCGCTGGGCCGCCCCTTCCTGGAGGTCTGGGAAGAGGCGCGCGACATCATCGCACCGCAGATCGCCGAGGCGCTCGCGGGCCACACCGTCCGGTTCGAGAATGCCCGGTTCACCCTGTTGCGCGACGGTGCTCCGAAGGAAGCCTGGTTCGATTACTCGCTCAGCTCGCTCCGTGACGAGACGGGACGGGTGTCGGGCATGCTCAACACGGCGTTCGAACGCACCGAGCATGTACTTGCCGAGCAGGAACATGCCGCAGCGGACCTCGCCGTGCGTGAAGGCGAGAAGCGGCAGGCTTTCCTGCTGGGTTTCTCCGATGCCCTGCGTGAGGAAGTCGACGCTGATGCGATCGCCCATCGCGCGATCGGCATGCTGGCCGAGCAATTGAAGCTCGATCGTTGCTACATCACCTATTACCGCCCAGCCGAGGATGCGGCGGATTTTCCTTACCAGGTTGGCAACGGCAGCGTGCCGCCGCTCCCTAGCAGCGTCCGCTTGTCTGATTTTCCGGAGGCTTACGAGCAGGTCCGCGAACGGACGTTCGTGTTGGACGACGAGTTAGAGAGAAAGGGCTTAAGCGAAGCCGAGAAAGCGAACCACAGGGCGTTAGGGATGCGCGCGATGCTTGCATCGACCGCGCGGCGGGGGGAGCGGAACCCGCTCAGCTCGCTGGTCGCGGTCTCGGCCACGCCCCGCCGCTGGATGCCGGAGGAAGTCGCGTTGATCGAGGTGGCGGCCGAGCGTACCTGGGCGGCCATGGAAACCGCCCGTGCCGAAACGGCGGTGCGTGCCAGCGAAGAAAAGTACCGCACCCTGTTCGAGTCCATCGATGAAGGCATCTGCGTCATCGAGCTCGTTGAAGCCCGGGACGGGTCCGCGCCCGACTTCC
>CAKTFL010000391.1 GCA_934555855.1 uncultured Sphingomonas sp.
CTTCTTCATGCCCTCGTCATGCGCCGCGTTGAACAGGCGCACAGCCAGCACCCGGCCGGTGCTCTCGGCGGCGACGTTGCAGTACATGTCCGCCGCGATGTTGCCGCTGGCATAGATGTGGCTCATGTTGAACGGTACGCCGTCCGAATCCATCGGCATCGCCGCCATGCCTGCGGAGAGCAGGTTCTTGTGGATCATGCCCTCGACCTTGTGCCGGGGGTTTTCGCCCCCCATTACCGCGCCGACGATCGAATCCTTGACGCCCTCCTCCTGAAGATGCGTCGGCGCCTTGTCGAGGTTCAGCGCGACGGCGGTTGCGAGCATTTCGATATGGCCGATTTCTTCAGTCGCGGTGTTGAGCAGCATGTCGCGGTATTTCGTGTTCGGCGCACGATTGCCCCACGCCTGAAAGAAATACTGCATACAGACGCGGATCTCGCCCTCGACGCCGCCGATCGCCTGTTGGAGCATGGCGGCATAGGCGGGGTCCGGCTCCGTCACAGTGACGGGATATTGCAGACGCTTGTCATGATAATACATGGCTGGCTCCTAAGGTTAGGATCGCGCCGGGGTTCACTCCCCATGCGTTGCCTAAACACTCAGGCGCCATGTCGGTTTATTGCTTAGCCGTATCGACCGAGCGAAATCGGCTTACTTGTGACTGGACATTTATCGGCAGGCCGCAAGACCAGTCATGGTGACCTAACCTGCATCAGTATGCCTATCTGATCTCTTCGACCCAGCTCGGCACTACTTCCGTTGCGGGACCGAAACGGCGCTCGCCGAAATAGATGCTGCCAGCGGACGGTTCCAGGTTCAGCTCCAACGTAACGGCGCCGTGATAGCGGGCGGTCTGGACGAAGCCGGCGGCGGGATAGACCGCGCCCGACGTACCGACCGATACGAACAGATCCGCGCGCGACAATGCCGCGTCGATGCTGTCCATATCGTAGGGCATTTCACCGAAGAACACGATGTCCGGGCGTAGCGTCAGCGCGTTGCAGGCCGGGCAGGGAGTGCCGGGCGGCAGCGGACCGGCCCATGGCCGCCGCTCCCCGCATCGGGCGCACAGCGCGGACAGCAGTTCGCCATGCATGTGCACCACCCGCGTCGCGCCCGCCCGCTCGTGCAGGTCGTCGACATTCTGGGTAACGATCAGCAACTCGCCCGGCCATTCCGCATCGAGCCGGGCCAGCGCGCGGTGCGCTGCGTTTGGCTCCACCGTCGCCAGGGCGGCACGGCGCATGTCGTAGAAGCGATGCACCAGCGTGGGGTCATGCGCCAGCGCCTCGGGCGTACACACATCCTCGACGCGGTGTCCCTCCCACAGGCCGCCCGGGCCGCGAAAGGTGGCTATGCCCGACTCGGCGGAGATGCCGGCGCCGGTCAGGATCACGATGTTGCGAGCGTCGGTCACGCCGCTTCAAGCAGCCGGTCGGCCTGCGCGCGTGCCTCGTCCGTCACGGTGGCGCCCGACAGCATCCGTGCAATCTCCTCGCGACGTTCCTCCTCGCCGAGCGGCCGCACGCCGGTGCGGGTAACGGTGCCATCATGGCTCTTGGCGATCAGCAGGTGCGCGGCTCCGCGCGCGGCGACCTGGGGCGAGTGGGTCACGACCAGCAACTGGGTGCGCCCGGCCAGCCGCGCCAGCCGCTCGCCGATCGCCGACGCCACCGCACCGCCGACGCCCCGATCGATCTCGTCGAAGATCATCGTCGCCGCGCCGCCTTCCTCGGCCAGCGCCACTTTCAGCGCCAGGATGAAGCGCGACAGCTCGCCGCCCGACGCGATCTTGGTCAGCGGCGCGAACGGCGCGCCGGGATTGGTCGAAATTTCGAACTCGACCCGGTCCTTGCCGGCGCCGGACCAACCCTCACGCGGCAGGGGCGCGACGGCGGTGCGGAAGCGGGCGGCGTCGAGCTTCAGCGGCGCCAGCTCGCCGGCGACAGCAGCGTCCAGCCGCCCGGCCGCGGATTGGCGGCGGGCGGACAGGGCATCGGCCGCCTCGTCATAGGCGCGGGCAGCGGCGACGACGGCCGCCTCAAGCCTGGCGATACCGCCTTCGCCTGCCTCCAGCCGCTCCAGCCGCCCGCGAAGATCGTCGGCTAGCGCGGCGAGGTCGTCCGGCTGTACGCGATGCTTGCGCGCCATGCCGCGCAGCTCGAACAGCCGCGCCTCGTCCTCTTCCAAGGCGCGTTCGTCATAGGCGAGGTCGCGCCGCGCCTCGCGCAGCCGCTCCTCTGCCGCCGATCCCTCGAGCACCGCCCGGTCGACGGCGGACAACGCATCGGCCAGGGCGGGGTGGTCGGCCGCGATCCGTTCCAGCACCCGCGCCGCCTGACGCAACCGGGCAAGTCCGCCATCGGAGCCGTCGAGATAATCGTCGATCGCGCCCAGTTCCGACGCGATCTTCTCCGCCCGTTGCATGATGCGGCGGCGCTCCGCCAGCGCCTCCTCTTCGCCGGGCTCGGGCGCGAGCTGGGTCAGCTCGGCAACCGCATGTTCCAGCCATTCGCGGTCGCGGGCGGCGATCTCCATTTCGTCGCGCGCGGTGGCGAGCGCGGCTTCGGCTTCGCGCAGATCGGCCCAGGCGGCGACGGTGGCAGCGGCATCGGCCCGGCCGAACGCATCCAGCAGCGCGCGATGGCCGCGCGGGTTGATCAGGCCACGATCGTCATGCTGGCCGTGCACCTCGATCAGGTGCCCCGCCAATTCACGCAGCAGCCCGGCGGAGGCGGGCTGGTCGTTGACGAACGCGCGGCTGCCGCCGTCGGCCTTGACCAGCCGGCGGATG
>CAKTFL010000392.1 GCA_934555855.1 uncultured Sphingomonas sp.
ACCAGGCGATCCGCCAAGGCATCAAGAGCTATTCCGACTGGCCGACCATCCCGCAGCTGTACGTGAATGGCGAGTTCGTCGGCGGCTCCGACATCATGATGGAGATGTACGAAAGCGGCGAATTGGCCGAGCTGCTGGGCGGGGAAAAAGCCGAGGGCTGAACGGGCCGGGTGAGGACGGGTCGACGCGAGACACGGAAAGCAGCTGTCGACCCGCCCTGCTGAAGCGATGAACGCTCGGCACGAATGACGTTGCACTGCCCGTGCCACTTGCAGGCGGCAACGCCTTTTCGCGGGGATCGGTGGTTAACGATCCGGCTCACGGCCCGGCACCTGTAAGCTTTTCCGACATTGGGCACAGCCAGGAGCTACCCTTGCCTTCATCCCCCGTTCCCGGCATTTCACCGGGCATGGACGAGCATCCTACCGGGATCCCGATCAGGCTCGAGCCGCTGGTAACCCGCATCCTGGCGCCGAACGCGTCACCCTATACCTTTACCGGCACGCAAACTTATCTGGTCGGCACGGATGAGCTCGCCGTAATTGATCCCGGACCGGACGACGTGCAGCACCATGCGGCGTTGATCGCGACGATCGGCTGGCGGCCGGTGACCGCGATCCTGATTACCCACCACCACCGTGACCATAGTCCCGGCGCGCCCGCCCTGGCGCGCGCGACGGGCGCCCCTATCGTCGGCGCCGCGCCCTTTGCTGCCCAAGACGCCGTGCCGCGCGGGGATACCTCGTTCGACCCGGATTATGCTCCGGACCGGGTGCTGTCGGATGGCGAAGCGGTGGTGGGGGAGGGGTGGACGCTTAGGGCACTCGCGACGCCTGGGCATACCTCCAATCACCTCGCCTTCGCCTTGCCGGAATCCGGCGCTCTGTTCTCGGGCGATCACGTCATGGGCTGGGCGACCAGCGTCGTCTCGCCGCCCGATGGTGACATGGGGCAATACATGGCGAGCCTGGAAAGGCTGATCGGACGTTCCGACCGCGTCTATTACCCCGGCCATGGCGAGGCGGTGGACAATCCGCAGCGGCTGGTGCGCGGGATGCTGGGCCATCGCAAGCAGCGCGAGGGACAGATCCTGCGTCGGCTGGCCGGGCGGTCCCGGCACATCTCCGACCTGTCGGCCAGCATGTATGCCGGGCTCGACCCGCGGCTGATGCGGGCGGCCGAGCGGTCCGTCCTCGCGCATCTGATCGATCTCGACGCGCGCGGCCTGGTCCGGCAGGATGGTGACGCATGGACCAGCCGCTGATCCCGCCCTCATCCGAGACCCGGCCGCGCGCCGGATCGGTGAGCGGCTTCCTGGCCAAGGCGACGGGCGTGCTCATCCTGTTACTGCTGGCCGGCCTGCTCGCTTTGTGGGGCGTGCAACGCTATGTCGCGGGTCGGCTGGCGCCCGATCCGGTGACGGTCGCCAGCGCCAGCCTGGAGGGGCTGCGCGAGCAGAACCGCCTGTCGGCCTTCGCCGCGCGCTTCGTGGCGGTGGTTACCAGCCGTCGCAGCCAGCTCGGCCTTTCGACCGAAAAGACGCTGATCATGCCGGGGCTGGTCCGGTACGAGGTGGACATGGCCAAGCTGACCCAGCGAGACGTGGCTTGGGACGCGGCGACCAACACCCTGTCCGTGACCCTGCCCCCTGTCGAGGTGACGGGGCCGGAGGTCGACCTGACCGCCATCCGCGAATATGGCACGGGCGGCTTGCTGGCGCGGCTGACCGATGCGAATCAGGCGCTCGATCAGGCCAATCGCAGCGCCGGTCAGGCGGAGCTGATGCGTCAGGCGCGGGCTGCGACACCCATTGGGCTCGCCCGCGATGCTACCCGGCGTGCGGTGGAGCGCAGCTTCACCATGCCGCTGCGGGCGGCGGGCCTGCCGGCGCAGGTCCGCGTCCGCTTCGCTGACGAGGCCCTTCCGGATGGCGAGCGCTGGGACGTATCACGCTCGCTTGAAGAGGTGCTGGCGAACCGCCACTGAACGGCGGGCGCTGATCCGCGCCACTTGATCGTCCGGCGCTTGCGGGCCATGTGCCGAGCCATGGAACAACCACAGAACCTTGCCGGCCTGGACCTTCGCGCCGAGATCGACCGTCTTCGTCGCGAGCGCAACGCGGTGATCCTGGCGCATTACTACCAGAAGCCGGAGCTTCAGGATCTGGCTGATTTCGTCGGCGACAGCCTGGACCTGTCGCGCAAGGCGGCGGAGACCGACGCCGATGTGATCGCGTTCTGCGGTGTGCGCTTCATGGCGGAAACCGCCAAGATCCTGTCGCCGGGCAAGACGGTGGTGCTGCCCGACATGGATGCGGGATGCAGCCTGGAGGACAGCTGCCCGCCCGAACAGTTCGAGGCATTCCGGGCCCGGCATCCCGACCATATCGCGCTGACCTACATCAACTGCTCGGCCGAGGTTAAGGGGCTGTCCGACATCATCGTGACCAGCTCCTCGGCCGAAACGATCCTGGCCAAGCTGCCGGCCGACCAGAAGATTATCTTTGGCCCTGACCGCAATCTGGGCGGCTATCTGGCGCGGAAGACGGGCCGCGACCTGCTGTTGTGGCCCGGCGTGTGCATCGTGCATGAGGCCTTCAGCGAGACGGAGCTGCTGAAGCTCCAGGCGCAGCATCCCGGGGCGCCGATCGCCGCGCACCCGGAATGCCCGGCGGTGATCCTGGACCATGCCGATTATGTCGGGTCTACGCGTGGCATCCTGGACTATGCCAAGGCGATGACCGGCGAGACACTGATCGTCGCGACCGAGCCTCACAT
>CAKTFL010000393.1 GCA_934555855.1 uncultured Sphingomonas sp.
GCCTGGTGCGGCTGGTCAGGTCCCATTCGCGCCACGGCGCGATCACCTTGATATCCGGGTTGAGCGCGTAATAGCCCAGCTCGAAGCGGACCTGGTCGTTGCCCTTGCCGGTGGCGCCATGGCTGACCGCGTCGGCGCCGACCATCTGCGCGATCTCGATCTGGCGCTTGGCGATCAGCGGTCGCGCGATCGAGGTGCCGAGCAGGTACAGCCCCTCGTACAGCGCGTTGGCGCGCATCATCGGGAACACGTAATCGCGGACGAACTCTTCCTTGAGATCGTCGATGAAGATGTGCTCGGGCTTGATGCCCATCAGCTCCGCCTTGTGGCGCGCCGGTTCCAGTTCCTCGCCCTGGCCGAGATCGGCGGTGAAGGTCACGACCTCGCAATTATAGGTCTGCTGGAGCCACTTCAGAATGACGCTGGTGTCCAGACCGCCCGAATAGGCCAAGACAACCCGGTTGATGCCGGCTTCGCCGGTGGCACGCTTGATCGACTCGCTCACGGGCGACTGGTTCCTTCGACGCATTGAGGGGAACTACAGCGCGCCCCTATGCGCTCCGCCCCTCCCACGCAACCATTCAGCCGCGGTACAAGCTGGACGCGGCAGGAGCTCTGCCATGATCCGCGTCACCATCCTTGCCGCCACCCCCGTTGCCATCGCTCTGGCTACCGCTTCTCACGCCGCCGACCGCAAGGCGCCGCCGACCGGCGATGCCCGGGTCAAGGCCGAGTTCGCCGCCACCGACACCAACAAGGACGGGACGCTGAGCCGCGCCGAGGTGAAATCCCGCATCGTACGCATGGACGCAGGTCGCGGGCGGATGAGCCCGGCCCAGGTCGACCTGCTTTCCACCACCTGGTTCGACCGCGCCGATGGCAACAAGGACGGCAAGGTGACCCAGCCCGAGATGCAGAAACTGCTGACCGCCATCGCCCGCCGCTATGATACGAATGGCGACGGCGTCGTCAGCCTGGCCGAGCGTCAGGCGGCACGGCGCGAGACGCTGGCGGAGGTCGGCGCGGCGCAGGCACAGACGAAGAGCGCGCGCCGGCAGGAGCGCTGACCACGCACCGCCGTCACTCTGGCGAAGGCCGGGGTGACGGGCATGGTTACCCCCGCAACGCCCGCTCACCCTCGATCATGTAATCGCGCGTCACCGGCAACGCCGTACGGCTGCGGCTGTATTGAAGCTGGTAGTTGACCAGCCCGCCATGCTCGAACGCCGCCCAGGCACCGGCGAGGTAGAAGGTCCACATCCGGTAGAAACGCTCGTCATACAGCGCCACGATCTCGTTCTTGGCCGCGACGGTGCGCTCGTACCATGCCTTCAGCGTCCAGGCATAATGCAGGCGCAGCACCTCCACATCGTTCAGGAACATGCGGGCCGGCTCCGATGCGGCGACGATCTCCGACAGGGCCGGATTGTAGCCGCCGGGAAAGATGTACTTGGTGGTGAACTCGTCCGTCACGCCCGGCCCGCCCAGCCGGCCGATGGTGTGGAGCAGCATCACGCCATCATCGGCCAGCAGCTCGCGGCATTTGCGGAAAAAGGTGCGGTAGTTGGGCGGCCCGACATGCTCGAACATCCCGACCGAGACGATGCGGTCGAATCGTCCCTCCACGCGGCGATAGTCGATCAGCTCGAACCGCACCTTGTCCGCGACCCCGGCCTGTTCGGCGCGGGCACGCGCGACCTTCAGCTGCTCCTCGGACAGGGTGACGCCCAGCACCTCGGCGCCGAGCTTGCGGTTGAGGTACAACGCCATGCCGCCCCAGCCGCAGCCGATGTCGAGCACGCGCATTCCCGGCCGGATCGCCAGCTTGGCCGCGATATGCGCCAGCTTGTCCTCCTGCGCCCGGTCGAGGTCGTTCCACGGATCGGTGTAATAGGCGCAGCTATATTGGCGGTCGCGGTCGAGAAACAGGTCGTAGAGCCGGCCCGACAGGTCGTAGTGATGCGCGACGTTGCGCTTCGACCGGCGTTCGCGGTTGATGCGGTCGACCCGGTGCTTCACCGCGCCGATCGCGCGCATCAGCGGCGAGGCGGCGAGCCGCCTGCCCCCCTCCTGCCATGGCGTGTTCGCCTTCATCAGCGCGACGAGGTCCATGGCCTCGCCATTCTCGATCACCAGCCGCCCGGCCATGAACATTTCACCCGCGCCCAGGGCAGGGTCGCGCAGTATGGCCCGCTCCACGCCCGTGTCGGCGAAACGGAGCGTGACATGGCCGAAGCCGGCCGCGGGCTGGCCAAAGGTGGCGGGGGGCCTGCCGGGGCGATTCAGGGTCAGTTGCCCGTGCCTGACGACCCGGCGGAGGAAGACGTCGATCAAAGACATGCGGCATCCGTAACGATCGGTTCAGCGCACAACCAACAACCTAAATGCCGGCATACCAATCGTAATCGACATTGTCCTCCCAATAGCCGCCCTTGCCGCCGCCGATGCGGGTCAGGCTGGGCACCGCGTCGATCGCCATGACATATTTGGCGTGCTTATAGCCGAGCTGGCGCTCCACCCGCAGCCGCGTCGGCGCGCCATGGCCGATGTCGAGCGGCTGGCCGTTCATGAACAGCGCCATGATCGTCTGCGGGTGAAAGGCGTCGACCATGTCGATCGACTCGTAATAGGGCGTGCCGCCGATCTGGTCGGCGCAGCGGAACACCACGTAGCGCGCCGCCGGCCGCACGCCCGCGAGCTTCATCAGCGAGCCGAGCAGCGGGCCCTGCCAATCGCCGATCGCGCTCCACCCCTCGACG
>CAKTFL010000394.1 GCA_934555855.1 uncultured Sphingomonas sp.
CCTCCATCCAGCGCGACTCGTCGTCCTGAAGCAGGCACAGGGCAGGATCGACGGCGGTAGCCGCCTCCCCTTCCGCGAACAGGGCGAGAGGGTCGAGCACTTCAACCTGCTCGCCATCGATCAGCACCACGCCCGCGATCGGGCCGGCCCCACGCGCCGGAGCCGATTGCGTCGGCAGCCGGACGATGTCGATCGCTTCGGCGATGGCATAGGCGATCTCCGTCGAGCCGTCGGTCAGGCGCAGCACCGGCAGCTCGTCCCGGCCGTGGACCGGCGCCACGGCATGGAGCGGGATGATCGCGTGGTCCGCCACCAGCCTCAGGCATCCGCCCGCATGGCGAACCGCAGTGCCCTCCACCGTCTCGACCCGATCGATCGCCGCCAGCGGCACCGCGCGGCGCTGCCCATCCAGATCGTCGAACAGAAGCGCGGGGAAGCCCGGCGCGACCACCTCGGTCGTAACGTCCTCCTGCGCCGAGGCCCCGCGATCGAAGCGCAGCCCTGCGACCGCCGCGATGCCGGCCCCGTCGAGCAGCAGCATCGGCAAGCCGCTGTCGGGCAGCGACTGCCCGGCATAGACGCCGGTCGCCATCACCGCCGGCGCCGCCGGCTTGATCACCAGTTCCTCTGCATCCAGCACCGAATCGATCGCCAGCGCGAAGCTGCCGTCCCTCGTTCCGACGATCACCAGCGTCTTCCCCGCGCCGGCGGCCAGGCCGAGCAGCGGCGCCAGGCCGACCAGCGGCAGTCGCACCCCGCGCACGTTCGCGATCGCGGCATCGCCCACCGTGTCGACGCGAACGGTATCGCCGCGCACGGTCACGATCTCGTCGATGCTGGCGCGCGGCAGGGCAAAGCGCTGGCCGCCGACCCCGATGACGATGGTCGGCATGATCGACAGCGTCAGCGGCACCTGGATGGTCAATGCCAGCCCGCGTCCGGGCCGGTTCCCGAGGCAGATGCGGCCGCCGATCTGTTCGATGTTCGCGCGGACCACGTCCATGCCGACGCCCCGCCCTGACATGGACGTCGCCGTGTCGCGGCTGGACAGACCCGGCGTGAAGACGAGGTTCAGCCGCGCGGGCTCGGTCATGCCGTCCGCCTCCGCACGGGTGCAGAGCCCGAGCGCGATCGCCTTCGCCACGACGCGGTCGACGTCGATACCATTACCGTCGTCGGCGATCTCGATCAGGATCTGATTGCCCGACTGGCGCGCCGATACCGACAGCCGACCCGTTTCGCGCTTGCCCGCGCCGCGGCGCTCGGAGGGCAGCTCGATGCCGTGGTCGATGGCGTTGCGGATGATGTGAACCAGCGGATCGCGCATCATCTCGATCATCTCGCGGTCAAGCTCGACGTCCGAGCCCTCCAGCGTCAGCATCACCGCCTTGCCCAGCTCCGCCGCGCAATCGCGCACTATGCGCGGCAGGGCGGAGAACAGCGCATCGATCTTCTGCATCCGCGTGCGGGTCACGGTGTCGCGCATCTCGGCGACGGTGACGGACAGCCGTTCCAGCGCCGCCTCCACCCGGGGGTCAGTTGCTTCGTCACGCAGGCGCCGGGCCAGTTCATTGCGGGCCAGCACCATGTCCGACATGCCACTCATCATCCGGTCGAGCAGGTCGACGCTGAGGCGCACCGAACGCGCGGCGGCGCGGTGGCTTGTCGCCGGGGCGGCGTGCTGGGTAGGCTTGGCGTCCGCCGCCAGTGCGGCGATCAGCAGGTCCTCGGTAGAGTCGTCCAGGCTGGCGCCGGCATCGATCGCTTCCACGATCTCCCCGATCCGGTCGACGATCGCCAGCACCGCATTGACCAGATCCGAGTCAGGCACGCGCGTACCGTCGCGTACCGCCGCCAGCACGTCCTCGGCCGCATGGCTAAGCCGGGCAAGGCGCGGCAGGTCCAGGAAACCGCAGCTGCCCTTCACCGTGTGGACGAAGCGGAAGATCGCATCGAGTCGCGCCCGGTCGGCGGGAGAAGTCTCCCACGCGATGATCTCCCCTGCGAGCGCCTCCAGCGTCTCGCGGGTTTCGGCCACGAACTCCTGCAAAAGATCGTCCATGGGGCACCATCTGCCCCGGGCCGGGTTAAAGCGTGGTTTACCCCGCCCTGAAGGACGCGCCGAACACCAGCACGCCTTCCTCGCCTGACGACACCAGCACACGGCCCTCCCCTTCGGCGACGATGCTGTGCACCATATAGGCGGCGGCGGTACGCGACGTGATGCCCTCCGCCCCGCTCCCGCCGGTCAGCGTCTGCCTGAGATCGGGGTCGAGCAGGATGCGCGGTCCCGCGATCCGGACCACGATTTCCACTGCCCCTTCATGGCTTTCCGCGCCGATGTCGAGCTTGCCGCCCCGCACAAGCGCGTCGTGCGCGATCAGCGCCAGGTTGAGCAGGACCTTGATCGCGGGCTTGGGCAGCTCGCCCGCCTCGACCAGCCAGTCCAGCTCGGTGCGCTTGGCATCGGCGACCAGCGCCTCGATCGCCGTCCTCGCCTCGCGCACGTCGACCATCTCGCCAAAGCCGCCGCCCGCCCCGAAGGCGAGACGAAAGAATTTCAGCTTGGCGGCTGAGGCGCGCGCGCTTTCGTGCAGCAGCTCGGTCACGCGCTCCCGCATGACCGGATCGGTTTCGTCCGCGAGCAGTTCCAGCCCGTTGTTGAGCGCCCCCACCGGCGACAACAGGTCATGGCACAAGCGCGAGCAGAGCAGGCTGGCGAGATCGAGCGG
>CAKTFL010000395.1 GCA_934555855.1 uncultured Sphingomonas sp.
CGGCTGAACCGGGCCGCGCGCCATGCCCATCGGCGTCGCGGCCAGGGCAGCGCGCGCGCCCGTCAACGCGGCGGTGCCTGCCAGAAAGGCGCGGCGGCTGAGGTCCGTCATCGCGTCAACGTGCGCCCAAGGCGCGGCGGATCGCGTCCAGGGCCACCGGGTCCATCGCCGCATAGCCTGCCGCAGTCGGATGCACGCCGTCGCTCGCCAGCCCCGGCCTCATCGCGCCGTCGCGTGTCGCGAGCACGGGATGATAGTCGACCCAGGTGAAACGGTTTCGCGCCGCATAGCTCCTGATCCAGGCGTTCAGCGCTGCGATCTGCGGCACCGGCTTCTTGTCGGGGCTCCAGGGCAGGGCCGCAGCGGGCGGGACCGAGGCGAGAATGACCCTGATCCCGTTCGCCCGCGCAAGCTCCGCCATGCTCTGGATATTCCCCGTCACCGCCGCCATCGTGGTCGCGCCGGTGTTGCCGGCCACGTCATTGGTGCCGGCCATGATGTGCACCGCGAGCGGGTGAAGGTCGATCACGTCCTGGCGAAAGCGGATCAGCATCTGCGAGGTCGTCTGGCCGCTGATGCCGCGATCAACGCGTCCGCCGGTCCAGAATGCCTTGTCGAGGTTGATCCAATTGTCGGTGATGGAGTCGCCCATGAACACAACGCGCGGCCGCCCGCGCAGTGCCCGGTTGGCGGCGGCATAGCGGCAGAGCTGGCCATGGTCGCGGGTCAGCATGTGCAGCTTCCAAATCTGCTGCGCCCGCTGGTCGGCCGGCCAGGGGCGGACGGGGCAGGGGGCGGCGACGATCCCCGACGGATCGCCGGCATCGGGGTCGCCGGGCACGACCGCCTGCGCGGAGGCGACTCCCGCCGCCAGCAGCGCCGTCGCTGCCGTGAACACTGTTCCTATGCCCTTCATCGTCTCTCTCCCGCCCCGCGCGCGTCCATCCGCCTGGCACATCTGGTCCGCGCCATCGCCTGTGAGGCGTACAGCGAAGCTTGCAATCGATGCAATCCGGGTGCGCGGGCCGGCCGGCCCAGTTCAGTCGAACCGGCTGACCGCCGGCGACAACGGATAATCGAGGATCCCCTGCGGCCTGCGTTAGGCCCGATCGGCGCTGCGGGAGGGCTGGCGCCGGTTCAGGCGAGCCAGCTGACCACGGCTTGCCCCCGCCGCGTCGCCATCTCGGCCTGGACCAGCCGCACGAAGTGCACGACCAGAGAGAACATGGTCCACCACGCCACCGCGACGATGCCCCAGTCCGGCCGCCCGGCGAGCAGCAGCGCGAACAGGATCACCATGTTGGGGTTGCGGCGGGCGGTGATCAGCCGGAACCGGCTGTCGAAGCGTTGCCAGACATGGATGTGCATGGCGAAACGGACGATGAATGCCCCCTCGATCAGGCGCTGTACCACATAGCCGAACAACATCGCCGCGATCACCGCCCAGAAGGTCGCATCCGTCAGGGGGCGGCCATAGGCGGCGCAGCCGGTCGCCCAGGCCCACCACCAGATCGGCGGATGGACCAGGTCGACGCCATGGTCCCATGTATTGCCGAGCTTCGACGAGGTGATTGTGCAGCGGGCGAGCTTTCCGTCCACCGTGTCGAGCACCATGAACACGAGTCCGGTCGCCAGCCCCGTCCAGAACCAGCCGTTCCAGAAGGCGATCGTCGCGACGATGCACAGCAGCGATCCGATCGCGGTCACGCCATTGGGTGACAGGCCGATCCGCGCCGCAAGGCGGGTCAGCGCGAACGCCCATTCCGGCCAGAGATATTTGGTCAGCAGGTCGGTCACGCCCTTGTACGCCCCGACATAGCTGGCCCGCTCGATCGCGGGCACGGTGGCGGGCACCAGCCGCTCGGCAAAGGGGCGCTCGCGCTTCCGCAGGGCCTCGTCGAAAATGCCCTCCTCGGCCTCCGCCCGGATCACGGTGAGCGCGCGGCTCGCATCGAGCGTCGCGTCCGCGAGCATGGCGCGAGTGACCGCTTCCTCCTCGCCGGCGCCGACATGCGCCAGCACCGGCACGCCGCCCAGCGTCAGGACCGTGCCGGGCCGCGTCGCCAGATACCGGCTCCATGCGGGATCGAAGGCGTAGGCGAGATTGGCGAGCAGCAGGCCGTTCGCGCCGTCCAGCTGCTGCGCGCGGCCGATGCGCCGCACGCGCTCGGCATTGGTCATGCCCCACAAGGGGGTCGGATTGTCGCCCACGGCCACCAGCCGGGGCTTGGTCGTGCCAGCCATGGCCGGCCTGTTAGTCGAAAGCGCGCGTAATGCGATGGCTTTTGTCCAGCGCGGCCATGATGTGGTCGACCGCCCGCTGCGGAGCCAGCCCGCTGACGTCCCCCAGCGCTTCACGGGCGGTTGCGACCTGCCGGTCGCGGAACAGGGCGTGCCGGGCAGGAGCTGCGTGGATCGCCGGGATCAGCGTCTCCATCTCGTTCACCACATCGCCGCAATGCCATTGGTCGTAGCTCGCATTGTCACGCCAATGGACGCCGAGCGGATTCAGGAAGACGCAGGGGCGGGGCCGCGCCATGAACTCCATCACCTGGCTGGAGGTGTCGCCCAGATAGATGTCGGCCGCTGCGGTGTAGCTGCCATCGACTGTGGCGAAACTGTCCAGGTCGCAATGCACATGCGGAAGGTGCGCGACCGACTCGGCAACCTGGCGCACGTCGGGCGCCCGCTCCGCCAGCCGCTGATGGGGTGCGAAGATCAGGTTCACCGC
>CAKTFL010000396.1 GCA_934555855.1 uncultured Sphingomonas sp.
TCCTCATCGCGATCACCCGGCAACTCAACCGCGCACCGCTTGGCATTCGCCGTCAGCAGACCAAGTTCGTGCTGTTCGGCATCGTCGCCTATTGTGTATTCTTCATCATCGCCTGGGCGATCGTGCCATTTGAGTTCCTGCCCTCGAGCGGGGGGACGTACGGGTGGATCACGTTCACCAAGCGGGTGTGCTTTGAGCTGGGTCAGGTCGCGATTCCCGCCGGCCTGCTCGTGTCGCTGCTGCGCTATCGCTTGTATGATGCGGAGACGGCCATCAGCCGCTCGGTCGCCTATGGCGCATTGACGGTGGCGCTGGTCGCGATCTTCGCCGGCTCGCAAAAAGTGATCGAGATGCTGGGCGAGGGCTATTTCGGCGGGCAGTTCGGCGCGCTCGCCAGCGCGCTCGCTGCCGCCGTCGCTGCCGGGACGGTCGCGCCGCTGCACCACCGGGTGACGCGCTGGGCCGAGCGGCGGTTTCAGGGTAACCTTGTAGACTTGCGCCTGGGTTTGCCAGTCCTGGTGGGTGACCTGCGTGAGACGGCAAGCCCGTCTGCATTGGCTGACGCGGCGCTCTCAAGGGTGGAACGTGGAGTACGCGCGGCGCACGGTGCAATCTTTGTTCAAGGCACGCTGCTCGCCACGCGCGACATCGGTCGGGACGACGTAAGCCACTGGCTGGCAACACGGGATGGCTCGCCCAGCGCCGAAGATGTCCGCGAAATGGATCGTGCCGATCCGATGTTCCCGCTGCGGGTGCCGCTATGGGGGGAAGGCATCGGGCAGGTCGGCTGGCTACTGCTCGGCCCGCGGCCCGACGGCAGCTTCTACGGCAAAGACGAGCGCGAGGCGCTGGCTGTGATCGCCGACCCAATCGCGCGTGCGCTCGCCATTGCGGTGGAGCGGGAACGGCGGGAGACTGAGCGCCGGACACGCGATACCGCCGCGCAACGGACGCTGGATGCCTTGTGCCAGTTCGTGCAGGAGCGCTTTGGCGTTAACTTGAAAGGGAACGCTCCCTCCGCGACATAGGCTAAGGTCAGAGGTGGACAGCAAATTCGACGTTGGCATCGGCTTCCATTCCATAGCTTCGCCAAGCGGCGCGGCTGAACGAACGTCCGGTCTTGGGAAGCGGATAACGTGAGAGGAACGGCCGGAACTGGGTCTCTCCCGACGTGATTCAGGCCCTTCGAGCCGCTCGGTTCAGCGTCGAGTTGCGGCATGGCGGAGCGGCCCCGCCATGCCGCCGGCGACGTCACGCCTTCGGCAACGTCGCCATGTCGATGACGAAGCGGTACTTCACGTCGCTCCGGCTCATGCGTTCATAGCCGGCTTCGATGTCGGCCATGTCGATCATCTCGATGTCGGCGGTGAGCCCATGTTCCAGGCAGAAGTCGAGCATCTCCTGCGTCTCGGCGATGCCCCCGATCAGCGATCCCGCGATCGAGCGCCGCTTGAACACGAGGTTGCCGACCGACGGGGAAGGATGCGGATGCTCGGGCACGCCCACCAGCGTCATCGTGCCATCCCGCTTCAGCAGCGCGGTGAAGGCGTCCAGGTCGTGGCTGGCGGCGACCGTGTTCAGGATGAAATCGAAGCTGTTGGCATGGTCGGCCATCTGCTCGGCATTCTTCGATACGATCAGGTCGGTCGCGCCAAGCCGGATGGCGTCATCGCGCTTGTTCGGCGAGGTCGAGAAGACATGGACTTCCGCGCCCAGTGCGGCGGCGATCTTGACGCCCATATGGCCAAGCCCGCCAAGTCCGACGATACCGACCTTCTGTCCCGGCCCGACCTTCCAGTGCTTGAGCGGCGAGTAGGTCGTGATGCCGGCGCACAGCAGCGGAGCCACCGCGGCAAGGTCCTTTTCGTCATGGCCGACCCGCAGGACGAAGTCCTCCTTGACGACGATGTGATCGGAATAACCGCCGAACGTATGTCCTCCCAGGACCGGATCGGCGCCGTTATAGGTTCCGACAAAGCCGGTCGTCTCGCAATACTGCTCCTCGCCGTCCGCGCAGGAGGGACAATGGCCACAGCTGTCAACCATGCAGCCGACGCCCACCACGTCACCGATCGCGAAGTTCGTCACCTGATCGCCGACCGCGGTGACGCGGCCGACGATCTCATGGCCAGGGACGCAAGGGTAGAGCGTGCCGTCCCATTCGCTCCTCGCGGTGTGCAAGTCGGAATGGCAGACGCCGCAGAACAGGATGTCGATCGCGACATCCTTCTCACCCGGATCGCGACGCTGGAAGGTGAAGGGGGCGAGCGGCGTGGTGCCGGACTGAGCGGCATAGCCGCTGGCAATGGTGGTCATACGAGCCTCAGATTGTTGAGAGGAGAAGACTTGCGGGTCCAAACCCTTGATGAGCTTGGCAGTTTCGTTGCCACCTCAAGACCATCGATGATCAAGGTGTTCGCTTGATCGAGGTCAGGAAGGCCGCTTCTTAGCTGAGCCGGCGATAAGCGATTGCGGAGTTGGCTGGGCGTACTTGGCGCCGGCGAAGAAAGCGGCGAGCGCAGCAGCGACCAGGATCGCGGCACTGCCAAGAAACTCGGGCGCGGAACCTACAGCGTCGTAGACGAAGCCGCCAACGGTTGCGCCGAGGGTGATGGCGAGCTGCACCACTGCGACCATCAGCCCACCGCCCGTTTCCGCCGCATATCGGGTGCGGTTCGCGCGATCCAGATCCACCAGGCGACGGGCGCCGCCGTGGCGACCAAACCCC
>CAKTFL010000397.1 GCA_934555855.1 uncultured Sphingomonas sp.
AAGCTGTTCCTCGCTCTCCTTGAGAGCCGACTGAAGCTCGATGAGATCGGTGACATCGACGCTGCCACCAGCGAGCCGATCCGTTCCGACCGGGCGGCCAGTGTTGCGCAGCCAGCGGTAGCGGCCATCGGCCCGGCGGAAGCGGCACTCATAGGCATAGTGCTGGCGCGACGTATACGCCTCCACATAGGCGGCCACGTAACCGTCGAGATCGTCAGGATGAACGAAAGAGGACCAGCCCATCTCCTTGATCTCGCCAAAGCTGACCCCGAAGAAGTCGAGATAGTGCTGGTTGACGAACGTCACGCCGGTCGAGTCCGTCTCCCAGATCAGGATCGGAGCCGCGTCGGCCATCACCCGCAAATGTTTGCTGGCCTCAAGCTCGGCGCGAAAGGCTGCGTTCTCGGCCCGGAGCCGGGTGATCTCGTCGGTTGCCACGATTATGCGTTCTGGGTGGATTGGACGTGGTTGCGATGTTCGATGAATTGCAGCTCGCGTTCGTCGAGCAGCCGCAGCCCGGCGCGGACGACCTCGCTCAGATTGCCGTAACGGCCGGACGCAAGCATCCGCTCGGCGACATCGTGCAGCTCGGAACCCAATGAGATGGTGACACATTTACGCGAGTTCATACTCAGCTCATGCCGCGTATGACTAGGTATGACAAGCCGCTGCCTACGTCGATCCTAAGGGGATAAGCGGGCTCACTAGCATTCCCAAAGTAGCATCCCTTGCGAGAAGGGGTGGCGGAGACGCCCTTTTTCCAGCAGTCCGACCGTTCTGGACGGCCTGTATGCTTGGATCATGATTACCGGATCGGGTCACAAGCTTCGTTTACATCGCCATCGATGTGGTCGATAATAGCGGAGGCGATGTGTTGAGGGTCCGTGGCACCACCCGCCTGATCCGGTACGATGAGGCATGAGCTGATGACCGGAGCCCCGCAGAAGTCGAAGATGCCATGCTCGATCTGCACCTTCATCGCGTCGGCGTAGCCGTGGCGCGCATAGGTCCGCGCGCTTGCGCCGCCGAGCGCGACCAGGTGCACCTTCAATCGGCCCAGCTTCTTGACGATGGCGCCGTCCTCCCCCTCATCGAACGCCCACCCAGACACGAACACGCGCTCAATCCACCCTTTGAGCAGGGCGGGCATCGACCACCAGTAGACCGGGTAGACGAGCACCAGATGATCGGCGCGGTCGAGCCGTGCCTGCTCGGCCACGACGTCATGGGGCCGGGGAGCCTCACCCTGCTGTGCCGACCGATCGGCCGCGGCGAAGACGGCGCTGAACCCCTCCGCGGCCAGATCGGCGACTTCCGCCGTATGGCCAGCGGTCCGGGCGGCATTCGCGATTTCCCCGGCTACCACCTGCGTCAATGACGCGGGCAGCGGGTGCGCGACTACGACAAGGACATTCATTGGCGTTCTCCGTGGAAGTGATCCGATCGCACGGGGGCGATGCTCAACGCAGCGACCGGAAGGCTGCACGCACCTCGGCGGCGAAGATCGCCGGCTGCTCCCATGCCGGGAAGTGCCCTCCCTTGGGCGCCTCCCCGAAGTGGGCGAGGGTGGGATAGCGTTCGCGGACCCAGCGTTCGCTGGCAAGGTGCAGATCGGCCGGAAACTGGGTGAAGCCGACGGGAACGGCGACCGGAACCTCCCGGAACGTCCGCATGCTTTCCCAATAGATGCGCGCGGAGGAGGTTCCGGTCGCCGTCAGCCAGTACAGCGTGATGTTGTCCAGCATGTCATCGTGGCTGAGAGCCTGTTCGGGGTCGACGTCATGATCGGTCCAGCGATCGTACAGCTCGTAGAACCAGGCCGCCTGCCCCACGGGGGAGTCGGTCAGCGCGTAACCGATCGTCTGCGGGCTCTGGATCTGCTCGACCTGGTAGCCCGATTTGTTCTGCTGGAAGTCGCGCAGACGGCTGAGCCCCTGCTCTTCACGGCTGTCCCTGGCCTCCATCGTCTCGAAAACCGGAAACATGTTGAAGTGGACCGCTCGGACGGCGGGCAGGCCGATGCCGCCGAGCGCGTTGGTGACGGCGTAGCCCCAGTCGCCGCCCTGCGCGACGAAGCGTTCGTAGCCGAGCCGGTGCATCAGAGCGACCCAGGCATGCGCGATGCGGGTTGGGTCGCCCCAGCCGGGTTCCGTCGGCTTCCCCGACAGGCCGAACCCCGGCATCGACGGCACGACGACGTGGAAGGCGTGCCTAGGGTCGCCGCCATGCGCACGCGGGTCGGTGAGGAGCGGGATCGACTTGGCGATCTCGAACAGCGATCCCGGCCAGCCATGCGTGATGACCAGCGGTATCGCATCGGCCTCCGGCGAGCGCACGTGGAGGAAGTGGATGTCCAAGCCATCGACCGTCGTCATCGCGGGGCCGAGCGCGTTCAGCCGCGCCTCGGCGGAGCGCCAGTCGTACCCGTCCTGCCAGTGATCGATCAGTCGCCGCATCCGCGCCAGCGGCGCGCCCTGACTGGCGTCGTCCACCGTCTCCTTGTCCGGCCAGCGCGTGCGCGATAGCCGCTCGCGCAGATCATCGAGAGCCGCTTGAGGGAAGGCGAGCGGATGCGGCCGTACATCGTCGGACATCGAAGGTCTCCTTGGATGAAGATGTGGAATTGTCGCGCTGGTCCGGCGTTGGCCGCCAGCAGATGGGCTCAGGCCTGCTCGGCCTTGACGAGCCGATCGGCGATGTCGTCGTAACCGTACT
>CAKTFL010000398.1 GCA_934555855.1 uncultured Sphingomonas sp.
AGTCCACAGTTTCTCCGACAAGGAGCAGCTTCGGCCATTCTTGACAACATCATCGACGTTGCGCGAATCCGCGGTGTGGTTCGGATAAGCCTGGAAACCGGCGACGGGCCCGAATTCGAGCCTGCCGTCGCACTCTACCGGGTCCGGGGCTTTCGCAACGGCGCGCCATTCAGCGATTATGAACCGAACGGGTTCAGCCGGTTCCTGCATCTGGATCTGTCAGCCGGCTGCCAGACGCCCGCTTCGGACAGACCCGATCGCAAGCAGGATGACCAATCCTGATCGTCTCCTACCGGTTCCGCCTTCCCGCTTGAGGTGTTGTTTTCGGAACCTGTATCCAAAGCGGCCAGCGTAGCTCGCCGCCTGCGACGCGTCGCCTGGCTCTCGCGGCGGCGGTCCCGAAATCGCTCGATCTGCAATCGCAGCACCTCGGCCGTCCGCTCACCTGGCGGGACTACGATACGCCCATGCGCGCCATACCGCTCTCGGCATCTAGTCCGGAATCTACGAGGTCGCGCCTGAGGTCGCGATCCACATACAGCGCCCGGATGCGGCAGCGGTGACTTCGGCTATGAATGGCTGGTCCGGGCCATCACGGGCGCGACGCGCACCTACAGGCGCTTGCGACGTCGTGTTCGCCATCGGCACAGGGGTCAGTTCAAGCCGTCGTGCTGGCGGTGCCAAGTCGACCGAGATCGTCTCAGGTCAGGCCTTCGCTGAGGATGCCGAGCAAGGTATCGTCAGAGAGCTCGGTCGGTTGAAGGTGAGCCGGGTCGCACTCGCCCGGCGCAAGTGGCGCGACACACGCCAAGCGGATCGATCATGGGAATCGGTGTGTCGCACTCGAAACTGCACAACGTACCGTCGGCCGCATCGGCAAGCGCAGCGAAGGCCGGTGAAGTTGGTGCGCGTAAGGCTGACGTCCTGGCGGATGACGGTGAAGCGGGCACCTGCGGTCACGCCGAAACCCCGGCGTTCCCGCCGCGCATTGTAGCCGAGATTGGCTTGCAGGTCGTAACGGTTCTCACCCAGACGATAACGCTCGTCGCGATGGAGGTTGACAGGATACAGTGCTGAGTTGCCTGCCGCTGCGGCGTTCGACGGTGTGAACGATGGAACGTCGTCGATCGTGTCATAGGCATATTGCAGCCGGGTCTGGGCGAAGGCCTCGACGGTCTGCGGGTTGTCGACCCGGCTACGCGACCAGCTCGCGCCCACATCGCTGCGCCAGTCATCGCCCAGGTGTGCATCAGTGCGACCGTAGACGTCCGTGACATCGCGCTGCCAACGATAGCGGCCGAGCTGCGCGGTCTGGGTAACGTTCGACAGCGTGCCGCCCGTGCTCTGGCCGAGGTTGATGTCGGTCGATGCCAGGCTGAAGCCGTCGATCAGCAGATCGTTGTAGGTCTGGTTGAACCCGCTGACGATCACGAAGCGTGGCTCGCCCTGATACCGCAGCGTGTTCACGCCGGGAACGCGCTTCAACGCATCATCGGCGTTGAAATCGGGCTACTGACCGATGTCGCTGGCCGACACGGTGTCAATTATCTGATCGGAGCCGCTTTTGATGCGAAGCGCCCGTTGATTCAATGCGCGCACGCCGACGACCACGATATTCATGGCATCGGGTGCGGCAGGGGCTTGGCCGGCGGGATCGTCCTGCGCCATGGCAGCGCTTATCGGCATTGTCGAAAAAACGTCGAGCCGAGCTTCAATGCCCACCGACAAGCGAAAATCATGGTCCCCTCCAATGCCCGGATGAGGCTAACTCATGGTGCGTTACTGTTCCACGCCTGCAACGATTCTTTCATCAATCTGGTCTGCCGGTACTTCCTCCGCAGAAGCGCTCCTCAACCACGCTGTTCGCCCATCGCTCTTGAAAGGGGAGTATCACCGAGCGCGGAGACGATTTCTTGGAAGGAGGCTGCGCTCTCATCCTGCCCCAGCTTGAAGCGCGCGCTTGATCGAAGGACGCGAGCACGAAATGCGATCACGTGCTCGACCAGGCCGGCATACCGCGCGCCCATCCGCTCGACGGTCCACGCCCCCTTTTCCGTTCCCTCCATGGCCGCAGCAAGTGCCCGTATCGCATCATCCTCGCTTCCGGGCTGGAACTCGATCTCCACTTCGAGTTGAGCAAGCCGATAATTCCAGGTCGGCCCCCAGTCGGGCTTGGAGACCATTGACGGCGAGATATAGCCGTGCGGCCCGAAGAAGCTGACCTGCGCCTGCGGAGTGGCCGTCACGCGGGCGACATGAGGGTTGGAGGTGGCGAAATGCCCGATCAGCGCCCGGACCTCGCCGGCATCGTCCAACTCGGCGACCAACGGCAGAGGCGTCGAAATGAACCCGTCGGCATCGTACGTGGTGACAAGGCCGAGTACTTCCTCGCGGATCATCCGGGCGACGTCGTCGGCGTGGCGCGGCGTGAAGCGGCTCATCGCATTGCCTCCGCCGCCAGTTCGCCCGTACGTCGGATTGCGGCCCGCACTGCATCGTCGGCCAGCCGCTCAAGGCCGCGCGGAGCATCGAGCGCCGCGGCCGTCGTTCCGCTTGGACTGGTCACCTCGGCCCGTAACTCGGCGAGCGCCGCCCCCGGCCCGGCGAGCGTGGCCCGGGCGAGCTCATAAGCTGTCGGCTCGGGCGGCCCCTGTGCCACGCCCGCCGCGGCGAGTGCGTCGGCGAAGCGGAAGAAATATGCGAGC
>CAKTFL010000399.1 GCA_934555855.1 uncultured Sphingomonas sp.
CAGTTTCGAGCAGCGACTGCAGCAGCGGCCGACCCGTCGCCATGCCGAAGGCGAGCACGCCGGCGAAGATCGCATAGACGAAGGTCGGCTTCATCTTGATGAAGCGGTCATCGTGGAAATACAGCGTCAGCCCGCCGAACACGAGCACCAGCGCGCCCGAGATCCACAGCATGGGCGAGACATGGCGCGTCTTCACCCACGATATGACGATCGCCAGGATCATCGCGATCATGAACGCGACCGTCGCTTCGATCACCCGCGCCATCGCCGGGCCGCTGCCGGCGAAGTTCACGATGAAGAAGACCAGCAGCGGGCCGTAATCCAGCGCCAGGCGGAACAGGGGGGAGGTGGGGCGCTTTTCAGCCATCATCGTGCTCCCGCGCAGGCGGGAGCCCAGGGCCCGGAACGCTGCGTGTCGTTATTCTGGGCTCCCGCCTGCGCGGAAGCACGGTATGCGTTGTTGTGGATCGACATCACTTCTGAACGCGCTCCACGCCCGCGATGATCCGGCTGACCTCGTTGGGGTCGAACGGACGCAGGTCCGTCATCCCCTCGCCGACGCCGATCGCGTGGATCGGCAGGCCGAAACGCTCCGCCGCCGCGACCAGCACGCCGCCGCGCGCCGTGCCGTCCAGCTTGGTCATGACCAGCCCGGTCACCCCCGCGACCTCACCGAACACTTCGATCTGCGACAGCGCGTTCTGTCCGGTGGTGGCGTCGAGCACCAGCACGACGTCGTGCGGCGCTTCCGGATTCAACCGGCCGAGCACGCGCCGGATCTTGGACAGTTCGTCCATCAGCTCGCGCTTGTTCTGGAGGCGGCCGGCGGTGTCGACGATCAGCACGTCGATGCCGGTCGCGGTCGCCTGCTTCACCGCGTCCCACACAACGCCGGCCGCGTCGCCGCCCTCCGGCCCGGTGACGATCGGGACGCCGACCCGTTCCGCCCAGGTGGCGAGCTGTCCGATCGCGGCGGCGCGGAATGTGTCGCCGGCCGCGAGCATGACGCCATAATCCTGTTCCATGAACAGATGGGCGAGCTTGGCGATGGTGGTCGTCTTGCCCGACCCATTGACGCCGATGACCAGGATGACCTGCGGGCGGGGAAAGGCGTCGATCTCCAGCGGGCGGGCGACCTTCGCCAGTGCCTTTTCCACTTCCTCCGCGACGACGAGCCGGATGCCCAGCTCCTCCATGTCGCGCTCGAAAGTACCCTCGGCCAAGCGGGTGCGGATATGGCCGGCGGTTTCCGGACCGAGGTCGGACGCGATCAGTGCTTCCTCGATCTCGTCGAGGGTGTTCTCGTCCAGCCGCGCCCCGCCGAGCCCGGCGAGATTGCCGATCAGTCGGTCGGAGGTGCGGCGAAAGCCGCCGAGCAGCTTCTCATGCCAGCTTGGGGTGGTGCTCATGCGATATGACCCGAAAGATGAGTGTCGGTGGCGCCGGTGATCGTCACCGGACGGATTGTGCCGGGTTCGGCCGCCTGGGGCAGGCGGACCTCGGCGAAGTTTTCAGCATGGCCCCGGTCGCCGGGCCGCTCGAACAGCACGCGCTGACGGCTGCCGACCAGCCCGGCGAGCCAGCGTGCACGTTGCCGCGCAGCGGCCTCGCGAAGCCGGCCCGCGCGCTCACGGCGCACGTCCGGCGCGACCTGCGGCATCCGCGCCGCCGGGGTGCCTGCGCGAGGGGAATAGGGGAAGACATGGGCGTGGACGATGCCGCAATCCTCCACCAGCGCCAGGCTGTCGGCGAACATCGCCTCGTCCTCGGTCGGGAAACCGGCGATGATGTCGGCGCCGACGGTAATGTCGGGGCGCGCCGCCTTGAGCCGCGCGACCAGCGCGATCGCCTGGGCACGGGAATGCCGGCGCTTCATCCGCTTCAGGATCAGGTCGCTGCCGGCCTGTAGCGACAGGTGGACGTGCGGCATGACGCGCGTGTCGCCGGTGACGCAATCGATCAGCCGCTCGTCCATCTCGATCGAATCCAGCGACGACAGGCGTAGCCGCTCCAGCCCTGGCACATGCACCAGCACCCGCTCGACCAGTGCGCCAAAGCCGGGGCGGCCGGGCAGGTCCGCGCCCCAGCTGGTGACGTCGACCCCGGTCAGTACCACCTCGCGATGTCCGGCCTCGACCAGCGCGCGCACCCGGTCCACCACGGCGCCGGCCGGAACGGAACGGCTGGGGCCCCGGCCGAAGGGGATCGCGCAAAAGGTGCAGCGATGGTCGCAGCCATTCTGCACCTCCACGAACGCGCGGGCGTGGCCGGCAAAGGAGGGCGGCGGCGCGACAGGCTCGGCCACGCCCCAGGCGGAGGGCAGCAGCTTGGCGTCGTTCGCGACGACCCGGTCGACCTCCGCCATCGCGCCGAATCCGGCCGGGTCGACCGTCGCGGCGCAGCCGGTCACGACCAGCTCGGCCGTGGGCCGCTCGCGGCGCAGGCGGCGGATGGCCGCGCGGCTCTGCTTGACGGCCTCATTGGTCACCGCGCAACTGTTCACCACCGCGACCTCATGTCCGGCAGGGCGTCCGGCGAGCAGCGCGCGGATCGTTTCGCTTTCGGCGATGTTGAGACGGCAGCCGAGGCTGACGACCTGCGGCTGGACAGACGAGGACATGCGGGGCGATCTAGGAGCGGCGGCGGGGGAAGTCCACGAGAAGGACGACCCCAAGGC
>CAKTFL010000400.1 GCA_934555855.1 uncultured Sphingomonas sp.
GCGCCACGCCGCCTGTCGCCGCCGCCCAGCCGATCAGGGGCGGAAACGCCCCCGCCGCGCCGCCGATGACGATGTTCTGCGGCGTCCGGCGCTTCAGCCAGACGGTATAGATCAGCACATAGAACAGGATCGACAGCGTCAGGATCGCGGCCGCCGGCACGTTCACCGCCAGGCCCATCAGGATCACCGAAAAGGCGCCGAGGCCGACGCCGAAATGCAGCGCCGACTGACGCTCCATCCGGCCGGCCGGCAGCGGGCGACGGGCGGTGCGGCGCATCTGCGCGTCCAGGTCCGCCTCGTACCACTGGTTCAGCGCGCCGGCCGCACCCGCGCCAAGTGCGATGCACAGGATCGCGGTGAAGCCGATCACCGGGTTCACCGCGACCGGCGCTGCCAGCATTCCGCACAGGCCCGTGAACACGACGAGCGTCATCACCCGGGGCTTGGTCAGCGCCAGGAAATCGCGCCAGTCGGCCGGCGGCAGCAGGGGAGCGGCAGGTTGCATGACTGCCCGCGATATAGGCGCGGCGTCCGGGCGGGGAAAGCTTTGTGCGGTCGAGGCGTTGAACGGCCGAACCACAGGAGACTTTCGCAATGGCCATCTTCAACAAGGACATGGTGACGCTCGCCAACGGCAATGATTTTTTCCAGAAGGAAGTGTATCTCGATAAGCAGATCCAGATCGTCCTGATGAGCCTGCAACCCGGCGAGGAGATCGGGATGGAAAGCCATCGCGCCGACCAGTCGACCTTCTTCGTCGCCGGCGAGGGACAGGCGGTGGTGGACGGCCACACGACCAAGGTGAGCGCCAACCACCTGATCGTGATTCCGAAAGGGGCCGAGCACAACATCATCAACAAGGGGTCGGCGCCACTGAAGCTGTTCTCCGTCTACGCGCCCCCGGCCGAACCGGCGGGCGTGGCGCACCGGACGAAGGCCGATGCCGAGGCGGCCGAGGAAGGCATCGTGTCGCGCGTTGCCAAGCGGGCCAAGGATCTGGTCGGCGGCTGAACAGGCGGGCCGGCGCTTTCGGGCGGGGTAAATCACGCCCGGAAGAACAGCGGCGTCAAATGCCTAAAAACGCAACCTATTTTGTTCCGGTCTGGGACGGAGACGGGGTAACATCCGCGTCGCTGTCCCTGTCCACCCCGTATGGGGGCGGCATCTCTGACCCTGTCGACGTGCACGGACCGACGTCGACAGGGTTTTTGACGTTCTGGACAGCCTGACTCCGCTCATTGTCGGAACCGGCGGGCCGATGGCGTCGCTTGGCGGTCAGGAGTTACGAAGGACGCGAGATCATGATCCACCTGTACAGCTGGGGCACGCCCAACGGCATCAAGCCGATCATCATGCTTGAGGAACTGGGTACGCCCTATCGGCTGCATGGCGTCGATCTTTCGACCGGCGCGCAGAAGCAGGCGGACTTCCTGTCGATCAATCCGAATGGCCGCATCCCGGCGATGATCGACACCGATCGCCCGGGCGAGGCGCGGATGGGCGAGGTGTCGGGCTTGGGCGTGTTCGAATCGGGCGCGATCCTGCTCTATCTGGCCGAGACGAGCGGTCGCTTCCTGCCCGCCGATCCGGCGGCGCGGGCCGACGCGCTCGGCTGGACCTTCTGGCAGGTGGGCGGGATCGGGCCGATGGTGGGCCAGCTTCACTGGTTCGAGGCCAATGACCCGGACGGGGCAGGCGTCGACCGCTTCGCCGCCGAGATCGTCCGGTTGCTCGACACGATGGAGGGGCGGCTGGCCGGGCGCGCCTATCTGGCCGGCGAATATTCGATCGCGGACATGATGTGCTGGGCTTGGACGCGTGCGGCGCTGGACGCGATCGAGGGCGACTGGCCGGCGGTCGGGGCCTGGATCGAACGGATCAAGGCGCGCCCCGCCGTCACCCGCGCCCGTGAGAAGGCGAGGGAATTGCAGGGTTAGGCAAGAGCCGTCGGCATCGCCTGCCAAGCTTTGATCGAGGCAGGTTGAAGCAGGTCGCATCGGCCATTCACCCCTCCATGTGCCCCGCGAAGGCGGGAGCCCGGACTGGACACCGCCTCCGCGTGGGCAAGGGAGAGGCGATGGGTTGGTCAGGGTCTAGCGAGCCCCGACGCGTCGCAATCCCCACCGGCCATAGGTGTAGACGTGCCTGCCGAGGCGGAAGCGTTCGCCGGTTTCGTCGCCCCCCAGCGTTTCGGGCTGATCCCGTGACGTCGCTCCGGGCGCCATCCAATGCGGAATGGCGATGCGCCCGACCGCTTTGCCGAAGGGGCCGGCCAAGGCCGGGGACAGGTCGACCAGCAGGTCCTGCCCGCCGAGCCGGGTCATGATCGACTCGGCCGCTGCCGGGAAGGTCAGGTCGCGAAACTTCGTGGACAGATCGAGCGACAGGTCCTCGCCGCGACTGGTGTCGGCATGGGCGATCGCGTTGCAAGCGGCCTGATGGTTGATCCACGCCGCCCCGCCTTGTGCCGCGATGGCGCTCAGCACCTCGGGGTGGAGTGCGTTTTCGACCAGGCGGCGATTGTCGGCCGGGATCGAGACCAGCGGCTCCCGTTCGAGAAGCCGCAGGGTCGCCTCTAGCTGGAGAAGGTTGGTATAGACGCCCCGGCGGTCCTTGCCCGGACCCAGAC